>NZ_JHVK01000003.1:203528-267611 GCF_000620105.1 Microvirgula aerodenitrificans DSM 15089
TGACAGCGCTACCGCGGCAATCGAGGCGCCGGGCTGGGCACACTCGGCAACGATCTGCGCCTTGAGGGGTTTGGGATAAGAGCGTCGCTGGCGCAACGTGGGGAGTTCGGTCTTCGGCATGGTGTCCACCAAAAAGAGGTGGACACTAAGCAGGACTGAACATGGCCTCAAGATGGGTTGCCCGGGCGCTTACTCTTGTCCACCCGGTCGTTTGGCTTGTACGGCGCAAACAGCAGCTCAAGGATGGCGTTGTAGAAGCGCCCTTCATCGGGAACCGGCGGCGCCTGCATGCACAGGACTGGTACGCGGATGCCATCGCCTTCAGGGTTGTCGTCGGCAGGATGTTGGGCGCAGAACCGCTGTACCAGCATGGTCTTGCCGTTGTTGGTGTCGCCGACTACCAGCAGATTGGGCATACGGTGCGATTGCGGATAGGTCAGCAGATCTTCCAGCTTGGCCAGGATGGCTTTCGCTTGCGGGTAGCCGATCCAGCGAGGTGCGCGAATACGCTCGATCCGTTCGGCATCGCTGAGCGCGAGCAACTTGAGAGTCGATTCGTTCAAGCGGCTCATGTCAGGTCATCCATTTCATCAAATGGCAGGATGGCCGGCGTCGTCTGTATCGGCATTGGGATTGGTACTGTCTTTGGTTCAACCTGCTCTGCAGGCGGGCGGGGCACCTCTTGGTTGTGCTTCCGGCGCAGCGCGGCGCGCCGGGTCGATAGGGTTTTGGTCTGGGCCGTCTGCTCGATCTCGCGCATGCGGTCATAGGCTTCGAACAGCTCTCGCTCCTCGACGTGACGCCTGCCGTCTGCCTCGGCACGGCGCTTGGCCTCGCGCATTTCCCAAATGCTGATCGGCGGATGTGAAGTGTTCCGGTAGGGAATGGGGTAATAGATATTCACCTCAGGGTCGTAAAACCAAACCGTGCTGATATCGCGCGGGTCGCGCCGGAACATGAATTTGCGTTTGTATTTGGGGGCGACCGGGTCAGGGGCGTTGATCCAGCGGCGTAGCACGTCGTGATAGTAATGGATCTCGTCGATCACCACGCCGTAGTCCTGCACCGTCCGTTCTTCGTAGGGCATCAGGTCGAGCCGCAGCCGATTCTCGTCGGTCATTCTTGCTGGTAGTCCACGGCCCGGTGCGTCCTTGGTGCCGAAGACGCCTTGGCGGTATTTCTCCATCGGCGGCATGTTGAGGCTGGAGTGCACGCGCTGGTGATAGACACTGACGATGAACGTCACCAGCCATTCCTCAAATTCGGTCAGCGTCAATGCCGCCTTGCCCACTGAGTCGTAGTCCCCACGTTCTCGGGTATTCGAAAAGGTGGTGCCCGGCAAGGTATGGATCTCTTTGGCAAAGGTGCCGAGTAGCCGTTCGATGTGCCCACCGAAATGGGGGCGCGCTACCGGGCGCCACTCAATATCGATGCCGTATTCGTCGCAGGCGCGCTTCAGCATGTTGCCGCGAAACTCTTTGGCATTGTCCATGTGCAGCTTCGCGGGTACGCCCCAGCACGGCCATTCGCCTTTGATACCGTGTTTGGCTAGCCAGGCTTCCTTGGGCAGGATAGCGTTGGCGAGGCACTGGCCAGTAGATAGCGCGCCTGGCGGGTCGAACGACACGTAGAACCCGACAACCATCCGGCTGAATACGTCGATGGCGAGCGTGATCCACGGACGGCCAACCGGACGCCGGTCGATGTCGTCCACCAGGATGATGTCCAGCGGCGTGTGATCGATTTGGACGACGGCCAAAGGCCACTCGGCGCCTGGGAAGCTGCCTTCGATCGGCGAGTAGGCATGATCGGCTGCTTTGCGGCCCTTGCGCTTGGCCATCACCTGTTCGCCGGCAAGTTGTTTGAGGCGATTGCGTATGGTGTTGTCGTGCGGAGGTTCGAATCCTGCATGTAAGCAACGCTTGCGCACTTCGTCGCACACCTTCTGTTGCGACTTGCGCTGCTTGGTCAGGTATTCGCTTTCCACGACTGCCTGGATGATGGTTTCGATTTCCGGCGCGAACTTGGTGGTGCCTTTGTCGCTACGAGTGCGCGGCAGTAGGGCAGTCAGCAAGTGGCTGTCGTCGTATCGCTGTATCCACTCGTAGAGCGTGTTCGTATGGTGGCCGAACAGCTTACCGCGCTCGGTGACGTCTTGCCGGCTGCGATCCGGTTTGTCGAGCAATGGGCGGATGATTTCATAGCGCCGTTTGGCTTCTTCCCAGTCTTTGTCGAGCACTTGCAGCAGCTCGGGACGGTTTGCAGGCTGCGCATTACCGACTACCGCTTCCAACGCGGATACCTTGGCATGGCAGACCTGGTCGGTTTCCTCATCGACCAGCAGCACCTCATCCAGATCGAGCACATGGGTAATGCGATGAAGCCGGTTTTGATAGATGACCGCGGTCCCTGGTTGCAGCTGCAGCATCGTACTCGGCGTATTCATTTGCGAAGGCTCCAGATTGGGCTGCTCATCGTCAGTTTGGTCGAAAGGTCGGTACCGATTTGGCGGGTGCCGACTAAGTACCAGAGGGACGGGAGCAGGCGTGCCTGATTCCATTGATCTTGGAATGCCGACTCCAGTAGCTCTGACGGCGTAGTTCGGCGCAATTGGCGCAGTCGCTCATCGAGCAGATCCATGTGCGCATCCTCGGCCGGGCCTTGTCGGACGAATGGCAACAGGAACTTGGCGTTGTCGAGATAGGGAGTGCGGATCTCTACCTCGGTGACGATCTTGAAGCGCCATCCTTGGGGACGGGCGAAATGCACGGCAGCACGCAGTTTGGGCCGCAGCTGTAACCAGTCATTGCGCAGTTCGTCGCGGTATTTGACCTCGTAGAGCGTTTTGCTGCTCTGCCCATGCGGCAGATTGAATGTGGCGAGTACGTCGGGGGTGTAGCGGCGCGGTTTGCCGTCCGAATCCGTCCAGTCGAGCGTTAGTGGCTGAACTTCGAAAGTTTCGACCGCGGGGTCGAATTCCAGCAGTGCGATGAAATCGCGCTCCAGCGTCGATTCGAACATGGCCGGGCCGTCTGCCTTGGTATGTGCGGCAATGCCGGTCACGTTACGGTAGTTTTTGGGGATCTTGCGCACGGGCATGATTGACCTCACTCAGTACACAATAGCACTGTAAATCATGAGTTGGTACAAAAAAGCGGTGTGGGGCAGTAGTGAGCAGCGATATAGAACGGGTAGGAAAATGCACTTTCAGTACAAACGAGCGTTGGAAGTCACATGGCCTGACCCGCTCCCTCTGCCGGCAACGGCATGGACAGAAAAGCCGGGAACGCAGACGATGCGTTTCCGGCTTTTTTGCGGGAGCCGGTCAGCGCCCGTGCCTTCACTGCCTGTCTTGCCGGCCGGCGCAGGAACGCATGGCGGCTCATGCGGCCTGTCCGTGCCGGGGTATAATCGGCGCCCGCGCCATCGGTCCGTCACGGACCACCCCATTTACCCGCAGCCCGCCACACCCCCACCGGTTCCCATGCTCAGTTATCGCCACGCCTTTCACGCCGGCAACCACGCCGACGTGCTGAAACACACTATTGAATTGCTGCTGCTCGACTATCTGGGCCAGAAGGACAAGCCGTACTGGTACGTCGATACCCATGCCGGTGCCGGCTGCTACGCGCTCGATCAAGGCTATGCGACGCAGAATGCCGAATTCGAGAGCGGAATCGCCCGGTTGTGGGAGCGCGACGATCTGCCGGCACCGCTGGCGCGCTATGTCGACCTGGTCAGGGAGATGAATCCGGATGGCGTGCTGCGCTTCTATCCCGGCTCGCCGTACGTGGCGGCACGGGCGGTACGCAATCAGGACCGGCTGCGGCTGTTCGAGCTGCACCCGGCCGACAGCCGCATGCTGGAAGAAAACTTCGCCGACAGTGGTCGCCGGGCGCAGGTCGTGGTCGGCGACGGTTTCAACGGGCTGAAGAGCGTGATGCCGCCGCAGCCGCGGCGGGCGCTGACGCTGATCGACCCGCCGTACGAAGACAAGCGCGACTACCAGCGCGTGGTGCAGGCACTGGCGGACGCCCTGCAGCGCTTCCCGACCGGCACCTTCGCCATCTGGTATCCGCTGCTGCAGCGGCTGGAAGCGCGCGAGCTGCCGGCGGCGCTGAAGCGGCTGCCGGCCAGCGGCTGGCTCAATGTCACGCTGAGCGTGCAGGCGCCGTCAGCGGACGGCTTCGGCATGCATGGCAGCGGCATGTTCATCCTCAATCCGCCGTGGAACCTGCCGGACACACTGGCGACGCTGATGCCATACCTGGTCAGCGTGCTCGGCCAGGACGACCGGGCACGCTTTACGCTGGATCACCGCATCTCGTAGCCTCAGGCCGGTTTCGGTCCACGCTTCAGCCGCTCGCCCCGGCCGCGCAGCCATTCCAGCACCAGCAGCATGACGGCCGACATCAGGATCAGGATGGCGGCGGCAGCGGCGATGGTCGGGCTGATGTTCTCGCGGATGCCGGCGAACATCTGCCGGGGCAGCGTCACCTGCTCCGGTCCGGCCAGGAACAGCGTGACCACCACTTCGTCGAACGAGGTGCCGAATGCGAACAGCGCGCCGGACACGATGCCGGGTGCGATCAGCGGCAGGGTGATGCGGAAAAAGGTCCGCACCGGGTCGGCGCCAAGGCTGGCACTGGCACGCAGCAGGTTCAGATCGAAACCGCGCAGCGTCGCGGTCACGGTAATGACCACGAACGGCACCCCGAGCGCGGCATGGACCAGAATCAGCCCGGTATAGCTGTTGGCGATGCCGAGCGGGGCGAAGAACAGGTAGGTGCCGACACCGACGATGACCACCGGCACCACCATCGGCGAGATCAGGATGCTCATCAGCAGGGCCTTGCCGGGAAAGTCGCTGCGCGCCAGTCCGAGCGAGGCCAGCGTGCCGAGCACGGTGGCGATCACGGTGGCAGCCGGGCCGACGATCAGGCTGTTCTTCAGCGAGCGCATCCACTCGTCGGCAGTGAACAGCGTTTCATACCAGCGCAGCGAGAACGATTCGATCGGGTACAGCAGGAAGGTGCTGGACGAGAACGACAGCGGCACGATCACCAGCAGCGGCAGCATCAGGAACACCAGCACGCCGACACAGAATACGCGGAAGGCCCAGAACCAGGCTTTCTCCAGCGGTGTTGCATAGACAGGCAACATGACATTCACTCCTTTCGCCGGCCTCAGCCCAGGCTCAACCGGTTGGCGCCGACCAGCTTGCTGTACACCGCGTACAGCGCCATGGTCGCCAGCAGCAGCAGGCCACCCAGTGCCGCAGCCATGCCCCAGTTGATGGTGTTGTTGGTGTAGAAGGCCACGTAGTAACTGACCATCTGGTCGTTCGGGCTGCCGAGCAGCGCCGGCGTGATGTAGTAGCCGATGGAGATGATGAATGCCAGCAGGCCACCGGCGGCAATGCCCGGCAGGGTCTGCGGGAAGTACACCCGCCAGAACGCGCCGATCGGATGGCTGCCGAGCGACACGGCGGCTCGCAGATAGGTCGGCGGTATCGACTTCATCACGCTGTACACCGGCAGGATCACGAACGGCAGCAGGATGTGGACCATCGCCACGTAGACGCCAACGCGGTTGAATGCGAGTTGCAGCGGTTCATTGATGAGCCCCAGCGCCATCAGCCCGGAGTTGACCAGTCCTTCCGATTGCAGCAGCACGATCCATGCGGCGACCCGCACCAGCACCGAGGTCCAGAACGGCAGCAGCACCACGATCATCAGCAGGTTGGCCTTGCGCGTCGGCAGGTTGGCCAGCCAGTAGGCAATCGGATAGCCAAGCAGGATGCACAGCGAGGTAATCACGACGCCCATCCACAGCGTGCGGCCGAAAATGCTCAGGTAGGCGGATTCGTCGGCCGACATCCGTTCCACCTGGCCGCTGTCGCCGACGCGCATGTCCAGCGAGGCCAGCAGGTAGTACGGGGTATAGGACGAGCCGTTGCGGGCGATCGCGTGCCAGATGGCCGGATCGTTCCAGCGTTCGTCGATGTCGACGAACTGCGTTTTCAGCGGGCCGGCGGCAGGGTCCAGCGGCATATGCCGCGCAGTCCTGGTCAGCAGGGAACGCGAACCGGCAATTTCCATGTTCAGCCGCTTGGCGGCCTGGGCCACGGTCTTGTCGGCATGGGCGCGTTCCAGATCGCGCGCCAGTGCGGCAAAGGCGGTCTCGCCCGGCACCGCCTTGCCATTCCAGTCCTGCAGCGCGACCACGGTATGCGGCAGCGTGCCGACGACTTCCGGATTGTCGACCGCCCGCTTCAGCAGGCCGGCGATCGGCAGAATGAATACCGCCAGCAGGAACACCGCCAGCGGTGCGATCAGCAGCAGGGCGCGCACGGTTTTCAGCCGCTGCTGCCGTTTCAGCTGTACTGCCAGCGGCTCGCCGTCCAGCGACATCAATTGCCCTGCGGCATTGCGGGGAAGAGTCATGTCCATCGACGTCCTCGTTACGGTCTGTGGGAAACGCCGTCATGGCGAAGTGTTGCAGGCGGGCTGCCGGCCCCCGTCGCGGTGGGCGCCGGCAGCAGCCGTCTTACTTGGCGGCCCAGGCGTTGAAGCGGTCTTCCAGCTCTTCGCCGTGATCAACCCAGAACTGGACGTCCATCGCCAGCGCGCCCTTCAGGTTCTGCGGCGAGGTCGGCAGTTCGGCCGCGACCTGCGGCGGAATCAGCTTGATGGCGGCCAGATTGCTCGGGCCGTAGGCAATGTTTTCCGAATAGGTCTTCTGCTGCGCCGGCTGGCTGGCAAAGGCGATGAACTTCATCGCTTCGGCCTTGTTCGGCGAGCCCTTCGGGATGGCCCAGCTGTCCACGTCGTAGATCGAGCCGTTCCACACCACCTTCAGGTTCTTGCCTTCCTTCTGCGCGGTTTCGATGCGCCCGTTATAGGCCGAGCTCATCACCACGTCGCCGGAGGCAAGGAACTGCGGCGGCTGCGCGCCGGCTTCCCACCACTGGATGTTCGGCTTCAGCTGGGTCAGCTTCTTGAACGCGCGCTCGACGCCGGCCTTGGTGCCGAGGGTCTTGTACACATCCTGCGGCTTGACGCCGTCCGCCAGCAGCGCAAATTCCAGTGTGTACTTGGCGCCCTTGCGCAGGCCGCGCTTGCCCGGATATTTCTTCACGTCCCAGAAGTCGCTCCAGCTGGTCGGCGCGGTCTTCAGCTTGTCGGCGTTGTAGGCGATCGCCGTGCTCCACACGAAGATGCCGATGCCGCACTCGCTGACCGTGGCCGGCTTCATGTAGCCGGACTTGGCGCCGAGCTTGCTCCAGTCGAGTTTTTCGAAGATGCCTTCCTCACAGCCGCGCAGCAGTTCCGGGGTTTCGACCTCGACCACGTCCCAGGTCGGCTTGCCGGCCTCCACCATCGCCTTGACCTTGGCGACTTCGCCGTTGTAATCGACCGGAATGATCTTGCTGTTGCCGGCCTTCTCGAACGGGCGATAGAACGCCTTTTCCTGCGCCACCCGGTTTGCGCCGCCAAACGACACCACGGTCAGGTCCTTGGCCAGCACAGGGGAACCCGCCACCACGATGGCGGCGGCAACCGCCAGTTTCATGCACTTCGACATTCCATTTCTCCTCGGGATACAACTGGGTCTTGTGACAGTGTTCGGGTGACCGCGCTTGTCCCGGCGGCCGGCGGGAAAATCCCGTACTCAGGCGGCGTCGAGCGCACGCAGGTCCTCGCGCCGCCAGCCCAGCGTCAGCCGCGCGCCGTGGCGCTGCATGCTGTCGGTCAGATCGGCGATCGGCACCTTGATAAAGAAATTGGGTTGTCCCGGCACGTTGACGCGCAGGCGGACGTGGTCGCCGAGATAGATGGTTTCGGTCAGCGTGCCCTCGATGCGGTTGTCGCAGGCAGCCGCAGCCTGGTCGAGGCGGACGCGTTCGGGGCGGATCGACAGCGTGGTCGCGTCGCCGGGCGCGTTGACACAGATGGCGCGGGCGGACAGGTCCTGCCCTTCGACCCGGGCCACACAGTAGCCGTTGTCCAGCGACACCACCTGCCCGGCCAGCACATTGTTCTCGCCGATAAACTGGGCGACGAAGCTGTTGGCTGGCGTTTCGTACAGCGCGGCCGGGCTGTCGATCTGCTGGATGATGCCGTCCTTGAACACCGCAACCCGGTCGGACATGGTCAGGGCTTCGGACTGGTCGTGGGTCACGAACACCACGGTCACGCCCAGTGTCTGGTGGATATGCTTGATTTCCAGCTGCATGTGTTCGCGCAACTGCTTGTCCAGCGCACCAAGCGGTTCATCCATCAGCACCAGCTTGGGTTCGAACACCAGCGCACGGGCCAGCGCCACCCGCTGCTGCTGCCCCCCCGACAGCTGCGACGGGTAGCGATGGGCGAGTTTGCCGAGTTCGACCATACCCAGGGCCTTCTGCACCCGTTCGGCAATCTGCGCTTTGGCGACACCGCGCACGGTCAGCGGGTAGGCCACGTTGTCGCCGACGGTCATGTGCGGGAACAGTGCGTAGTTCTGGAACACCATACCGATGCCGCGCTTGTGCGGCGGCATGCGGTTCAACAGCTGACCATCGAGCCGGATCTCGCCGGCGGTCGGCGACTCGAACCCGGCCAGCATCATCAATACCGTGGTCTTGCCGGACCCCGACGGGCCAAGCAGGGTCAGAAACTCCCCGCGGCGGATGTCGAGGTCCAGGCGTTTGACTACCAGGCTGTCGCCGTCATAGCTCTTCTGCACGCCACGGAAGCTGACCAGCGTATCGGACTGCGTCTGCTGCTCCATCTGTCTCTCCTGCTTTGATCACCAGAAATACCGCTATGCGGAACACGGTTCTATTATTTGGAACAGAATATAGCCGCCTTCATCAGGACGTAAAGTATTTGCTCTAACCGTTCCAGCCGTTGATTCGTTTACTGCAGTGCAGCAAGCAGCATGCCAGCCAGGGCGGAAAGCGCCCATGTCACTGATATGAAAAGAAATTATTTTATGCAGGTATTGGATTTACCGTAGACCTGTGCCCGAAAACCGGTCCCCGATAAACCCCATCGGCATCATGGATGTGCGCAGGTTTGCGCAATGGAAAGTGCCGCCACCGCCGGTATCGACGGTGGCGGCAGGGTGTCCTGACGTCGCTCAGTGCAGGCCGGCCCGGCTCAGGAAACGCACGCTGCCGACCCCTTCGACCCAGAAAGCGCCGTCGGTCATCGGCTCGGCATCTTCGAGATCGGCCACGGTAAAGCGGATGTCGCGCCCGTCGACCTTGCATGACAGTGCCACATCATCGTCATCCGGGCAGTCGTCCGATCCGCAGATGAAATCGGGAACCGCCAGCTGGTTGTTGACGACGATATAGTCCACGCCGCCCAGCATCGTGAAGATGTTCATGACGATTCTCCTCTCACGTCCCGGTCGATAGGGTTCGTCCCCCCGGAGCCCGTTACAGCCAGCCGCGCTCGGCGAACGATGTGCAGCACGTTGTCGTGACCACCAGATGATCCACAAGCCTGATATCGACCAGCGACAGCGCCTTGCTGAGTGTTACCGTCAGATCCCGGTCCGCCCGGCTCGGTTCCGTTTCGCCGGACGGATGGTTGTGGGCCAGGATGACGCTGGCAGCGTTATGCTGCAATGCCGACTTGATCAGCTCCCGGGTGTACACGCGGACCTCGGTCAGCGTGCCACGACTCAATTCCTCGACCGCCAGCACCCGGTTCTGTGCCGACAGGTAAACGGCGACGAAGGTTTCCCGCACCGAGAAGCCGTAGCTGAGCCGCAGATAGTCGCGCACCGCGTCCGGATGACTCAGCGCATTGGCCTGTGACACCCGTTCCGCCAGGCAGCGACGGCCGATCTCGGCCGCGGCCGCCAGTTGCGCGAGCTTGGCCGGCCCGAGTCCCGGCTGTTCGAGCAGCTCGTTGACCGGGGCATGCAGCAATCCGCCCAGTGACACGAAATGCGACAGCATGTCGCGAGCGAGGTCGATCGCGCTGCGTCCCGCCGTGCCGGTCCGCAACAGGATGGCCAGCAGCTCGGCATCGGACAGCACCCCCGCCCCCTGCAATATCAGCCTCTCACGCGGGCGCTCGCCCGGCGGCCAGTCGGTAATCGGCATTCCTTTCCCTTCGTATTAGCTGGAAAAACGCCAGGTGGCTGGAAAACCCCCGATTCATTATGCCGATGCCGGCACCCGGCGCCTAACGGTCGCCCCGGGCCCGGAGCTTGGTTACACTTGCAGTCGACTTCGCCCCGACCGGCGGAGATTTTTCCCACCTTTCCAGGCCAGATTCATGTCCCGACATTTCCTGATTGGCGTCGCCGGTGGCGTCGCTGCGTACAAGACCTGCGAACTGGTGCGCCTGCTGGTCAAGGCGGGGCACAGCGTCGAAGTCGCCATGACCGAAGCCGCCACCCACTTCGTCGGCCCGACCACGTTCCAGGCGCTGAGCGGCAACCCGGTCTATCTGAATCAGTGGGACACGCGGCCGGACAACGGGATGGCGCATATCGAGCTGACCCGCCGCGCCGATGCGTTCCTGATCGCGCCGGCGACCGCCGACCTGATTGCCCGGCTTGCCCACGGTCTGTGCGACGATCTGATCAGCACGCTGGCCGCCGCGCGGACCTGTCCGCTGATCGTGGCACCGGCCATGAACCGCCAGATGTGGGACAACCCGCCAAACCAGCGCAATATCACCCGCCTTGTCGATGACGGCGTGACCGTGTTCGGCCCCGGTTCCGGTGCCCAGGCCTGCGGCGAGGTCGGCGACGGCCGCATGCTGGAAGCCGCCGAGCTGTTCGATCTGCTGGACGGCTTTTTCGTGCCGGACAGCCTGGCCGGACGCAGGGTGCTGCTGACAGCCGGCCCGACCTACGAGGCCATCGACCCGGTGCGCGGCATCACCAATATCTCCAGCGGCAAGATGGGGTATGCGCTGGCCCGCGCCTGCCGCGATGCCGGCGCCGAGGTGACGCTGGTCAGCGGCCCGACCGCGTTGCCGTCACCAACCGGCATCACCGTCATCCCGGTGCAATCGGCGCAGCACATGCTGTCGGCAGTCGAGGCCAGCCTGCCCGGCCAGCATGTGTTCATCTCGGTCGCCGCCGTGGCCGATTACCGGGTCGCCAATACCAGCGAGCACAAGCTGAAAAAACAGGACGGCGGTCCGCCGACGCTGACGCTGGTCGAAAACCCGGACATCCTCGCCAGCGTGGCGGCCCGGGCCGATGCGCCGTTCTGCGTCGGTTTCGCCGCCGAAAGCCAGAACCTGCTCGACTTTGCCGAGCAGAAACGCACCCGCAAGCGCGTACCGCTGCTGGTGGCCAACCTGGCACAGCAGGCGATGGGCGCCGACGACAACGAGGTCGTGCTTCTCGACGATGCCGGTCGTCATCCCCTGCCGCGCCAGAGCAAGGATGACACGGCCCGCGCCATCGTCGCCCATCTGGCGCGGGCACTGGCCTCGCGCTGAGCCTCAAGCGGACGGCGGACATTGCCGACCGGTCGCCCGAGATGTCGAACTGCGGGATAATTGCCCGTTTTGCCCTCTGCAACCCGATTGGAACGCCATGCCCACCATCGACCTGAAAATCCTCGACCCGCGCCTGCAGTCCCACCTGCCGGCCTATGCCACGGCCGGTTCGGCCGGCCTTGACCTGCGCGCCGCCATCGACAGTGACATGGTCATTGCCCCGGGGGAAACCCAGCTGGTGCCGACCGGCATCGCCATTCACCTGGAAGATCCCGGTTTCGCCGCCATGATCCTGCCGCGCTCGGGACTCGGTCACAAGCACGGCATCGTGCTCGGCAATCTGGTCGGCCTGATCGACTCGGACTACCAGGGCCAGATCTTCGTTTCGATCTGGAACCGCGGTCACGAAGCGTTCCGTCTTGCGCCGCTGGAACGCATCGCGCAGATGGTGGTGGTGCCGGTGGTCCAGGTCGACTTCAGGCTGGTCGACGAATTCCCGGTCAGCGAGCGCGGCAGCGGCGGCTTCGGCTCGACCGGCAAGCGCTAGGCCAGCACCGGGCGCCGGACCAGACGGCGCCACAGCGGCGGCGCCAGCAGGATGAACGCTGCCAGCCCCCACAGCGAGATCGCGATCGGCCCCGACCAGAGGATGCCGATCGCGCCATCAGAGATCGACAGGGCCCGGCGCAGGTTCTGCTCCAGCATTTCGCCCAGCACGAAGCCGAGAATCAGCGCCGACATCGGAAAATGCATCTTGCGCAGCAGGTAGCCGAATACGCCGAACAACACCATGAGCAGCAGATCGAACGTGGTGCTGTGGATCGCATAGACCCCGACCGCGCTGATCACGGCGATCAGCGGCACCAGTGCCCAGAACGGCACCGACAGCACGCGGGTGAACAGCCCGATCAGCGGAACGTTCAGCACCAGCAGGATCGCATTGGCGATAAACAGCGAGGCGATCAGCCCCCAGACAATGTCCGGCTGCTCGATGAACAGCATCGGTCCCGGCGTGATGTTGTACAGCGTCAGCGCGCCAACCATGACTGCCGTGGTGCCGGAGCCGGGCACGCCCAGGGTCAGCATCGGCACGAAGGAACCGCAGGCCGACGCATTGTTGGCCGCCTCCGGTGCGGCCACGCCACGGATGTCGCCGTTGCCGAAACGCCCGCCCTTCCCGGCCAGCCGCCTGGCCGTCATGTAGGCAATGGCGCTGGCAATGGTTGCCCCGGCGCCCGGCAGCACCCCGACCACGAAACCGATCAGCGATGAGCGCAGCATGGTCGCCCAGGTCAGCGCCAGTTCGCGCAGATTGAATATCATCCGCCCGGTCTGACGGATCACGGCCTGGCCGTCCCGGGTCTGTTCCAGCATCAGCAGAATTTCGCTGACCGAGAAGAAGCCGATGATCACCACGATGAACGGGATGCCGTCCGACAGCGACAGCAGGTCGAAGGTGAAGCGGTAGGCCCCCGAGTTGGCGTCGACGCCGACCACCGCCATCATCAGGCCGATCAGCACCGCCAGCAGCGTCTTGACCGGCTTGTCGCCGACCATGCTGCCCAGGCAGGCAATGGCAAAAATCATCAGCGCAAAGTACTCGGCCGGGCCGAAGGCCAGCGCCCATTCCGCCAGCAGCGGCGCAAACAGTACCAGGCCAATGATCGCGATATTCGAGCCGACGAACGAGGCCAGCGCCGAGATCGACAGCGCCACGCCGGCCCAGCCCCGGCGCGCCATCGGGTTGCCGTCCAGCGCGGTCATGATCGCACCGGCGTCACCGGGCACGTTCAGCAGGATCGACGAGATCCGCCCGCCGTACTCACAGCCCATGTAGACCGCCGCCAGCAGGATCAGTGCCGTCTCCGGCGGCAGCTTCAGCGCGAAGGCCAGCGGCAGCAGAATGGCAACGCCGTTGATCGGCCCGAGTCCCGGCAGCATGCCGACAATGGTGCCGATAAAGGCGCCCAGGAAACCGACCAGCAGGTTGTCGGGCCGCAAGGCAACCATGAAGCCCTGCCACAAGTGGGAAAGCGTATCCATATCCAGTCCTTATCGATCCAGAAGCCGGCCGGCCGGCAAGGTAACATCCAGCAGCCGGTCAAAGCCGTAGTACAGCCCGATGCCGGAAATGGCCCCCAGCAGCAGGCATGCCAGCCAGCCCCCGCCGAACAGACGGCCGATACCGACGATCAGCAGCGCCGACGCCAGCGGAAAGCCGAGCCATTCGAATACCGCCGCATAAGCCAGCAGCAGCAGCGCCAGCGATGACAGACGGCCCAGGGTCGCCGCGGATGGCCAGTCGGCACGGTCCCCCCGCCGGCAGGCCAGGCAGCCGGCACAGAGCGCCATCAGCACGATGACCAGCAACGGGTAGGCACGGGGGCCGATCGGCTCGTACGAGAATGCGGCTTCGATCTGCCAGCCGATCCCGGCTGCGACGGCGCACAGCGCCAGCCACACCAGGGCAAAAACACGATCACTCATGACAGCACTCCACCATCACGCCAGCGGTCGATGCTGGCGTGAGGCATGGGAAAACGGGAGGGAGCGGGATCTAGCGGACCAGGCCAAACTCGCGCGCCTGGCGCTGGTAATCGCTTACCGACTTTTTGACGAAGGCATCCAGTTCGGCGCCATCGAGAGACAGCGGGAACAGACCGCGCGACTCGCGCAAGGCGGCAAAGCCCGGTGCCGCAGCGGCCTTGCGAAACGCGCTGACCCACCAGTCGTAGTCGGCCTGGCTGACTTTCGGTCCGACGTAGAAGCCGCGGATGATCGGCCAGCTCAGTGCGTAGCCCTGCTCGCGTGCAGTCGGTATTGCCGCAAACTTGCCCGGCAGGCGCTGGTCGGCCAGCACGGCAAGGATGCGTACCCGCTTGGCATCGATCTGGGCCGCCGCCTCGCCGATATCGCCCGACACCACCTGCACATGCCCGCCCAGCAAGGCAGTGAAGGCCTCGCCGCCGCCTTCGAAGGCGACATAGCGCATCTTGCGGTAGTCGACGCCGGCCTGGCGCGCGACCAGTGCCGACTTCATCCAGTCCTGGCTGCCGATAGTGCCGCCGGCACCGAACACGATCCGCTCCGGCGTGGCCCGCAGCGCCGACATCAGCGCCTTCAGCGAGCGATACGGCGAGTCGGCGCGCACCGCGATCATGCCGTAATCGGTGCCGATGGATGCCACCCAGCGCACATCGTTCACGCCGTATTTGCCGTACTTGCCGAGAGCCAGGTTCAGCAGCGAGCCACTGGAGAACGCAACCACACTGTTCGGATCACTCGCGCGCTGGGCAATCACGCTGTTGTAGGCAACGGCACCAATGCCGCCAGGCATGTAGGTCACGCGCATCGGGGCGTCGATCACCTGGCCATCGAGCAATGCGCGTTGCGCCAGCTTGCAGGTCAGGTCGAAACCGCCGCCGGGTTTGGCCGGGGCGATACATTCCGGCCGGGTCGGCGCGGCCTGGGCCTGGCCACCGGCCAGTACGGCCAGCAGCAACCACAGGGATGCGATTCGGGGGGTCATGCTGAGGCTCCTGTTTCCGGGATTCCGGAGGTAATCCAGTATTGGTTTTCTAAAAAACACTATTAATTTCAGCAACTTTCAAACAAGGAACCTGCATGCTAATTGGCAAAAGCTTTCGTCAGACTTTCATCAAGACCCGCATTTACCTGTCGATGGGAAGTGGGTAAAACCGGAGTCTGGCGATGGCGAAACGCCGTCTTTCTTCCCCCCTGCGGACCCCGAATGCGCATTCTGCTGGCAGAGCCCTTTTCCCCATGCCCGGACCGGCTGGCCGGACCGCTGCGGCATGCCGGTCATGCCGTCGACGTCATCGACGATGGCGCAATTACGGACATTGCGCTGGCCAGCGAGGACTACGCGCTGGCCATTCTCGACCTCGCCCTGCCGCGCATGGATGGCCAGGCCGTACTGTCCCGTCTGCGCGCGCGAGGCCAGCGGCTGCCGGTCCTGATGCTGGTCAGCGGCGAGCAGCCCGGCGACCGGGCGCGCATGCTCGATCTTGGCGCCGACGACTGCCTGAGCCGCCCGTTTGCCCTGGACGAGTTCGGGGCGCGACTGCGCGCCCTGCTGCGCCGTGCCCATGCCGGCAATGCCAGGGTTCTGGCCTGCGGGTCGCTGACGCTGGACACCACATCGCGGTTGTTCCAGCTTGACGAGGCACCGCTGTACCTGCCCCGGCGCGAGCAGGCCGTGCTGGAAATCCTGATGCAGAAAAGCGGGCGGCCGGTCAGCAAGGACCAGCTGTTCAATCAGGTCTTCGGGCTCGACGAAGAGGCCAATGTCGAAACCATCGAGCTGTACGTGCATCGCTTGCGCAAGAAACTCGCCGACAGTGGCGCCTCGATCCTGACCCTGCGCGGCATCGGCTACCTGCTCGAACCGGCCGGGGCTTCACCGCGCTGAGCGGGGGGCTTACACTGGCCACATGACTCCGCATACCGAATCCGACCTGTATGCGCTGCTTGATACCCTGCGTATCCCGTTTCAGCGCATCGAACACCCGGCTCTCGACCGCATTGCCGACTTTGACCAAGCCGGCATCTCGCTGCCGGGCCAGGGCATCAAGAACCTGTTTCTGCGCGATCGCAAGGGCAAGCGCTATTTCCTGCTGGTGGTCGGCGCCTACAAGACTGTCGACCTCGAACGGCTTGCGGCGCAGATCGACGTCAACCGGCTCGGCTTTGCCTCCAGTGAACGGCTGGAACAGTTCCTGGGCGTCAAGCCGGGCTCGGTCACGCCGTTCGGCCTGATCAACGATGGCGAACAGGCCGTCGAGCTGCTGCTCGACGACGGACTGGACCCCGACAAGCTGGTCGGTTTCCACCCGCTGGTCAACGACTCGACCGTCTGCCTGTCCTACGCCGATTTCCTGCGTTTTATCGACCATACCGGCCATGTTCCACGCCGCGTCAGTGCCTGAGCAGCCCGTCCGGCCGGCGATCGAACAGCCGGACTTTCAGCAGCATCGACAGCAAGGCCAGTGCGGCGAACAGCCAGCCGCTCCACAGCGCGCCCTGCATGCCGTTCGCACTGATAAAGCCGCCGCCCACCGCCGAGCCGAGCATCACCCCCAGATTGGCGGCTGAAATGTACAGGCTGGTGGCAAAGGCCGGCGCCTCCGGCGCCGCGCTGGTCAGCCAGACCTGGCTGACCACCAGGCCGCTGGTGTGCACGGCCCCCCACAGCAGGCAGATGACGACCATCGCCACCAGCGAGGGCGAGCCCAGGGTGAACAGGACCAGATAGGCCCCGCCCAGTACCAGCGGATACAGCACGGCCGTTCGCACCAGGTTTCGCCCGAGCAGGCGACCGGCCAGCAGGTTGCCGGCTACGCCGCCAACGCCGAACACCACCAGCAGGACGCTGATTGCCTCGCCGCCCAGACCGGTCACGCGGGCCAGGTATTCCGCCGCATAGCTGTAGACGGAAAACATCGTCGCAAACACCAGCACGGTGGACAGGATGTTGAGCCACAGCGCGGGTTTGCGCAGGACCGCCGATGACCGCCCGGCGGCGGATCGGCTCCCCGGCGCCCCTGCCGGCAGCATCAGCAGCAGGCCGGCCCCCGCCACGCCGTTGACCAGCGCACAGAACAGGAACGACGCCTCCCAGGAAAAGCGCGTACCGATCCAGGCCGCAAGCGGTACCCCCAGCACCAGCCCCATGCTGGTGCCAACAAAGGCCATGGTGGTGGCGTGGGTGGCCCGCGACGGCGGATACAGCGCCACGGCGGCGGCAAAGGCCTGCGCGAAGAACACCGGATGCAGCAGGGCCGGCACGATGCGCAGCAGCATCAGTGTGACGAAATCCGCCGCCCAGGCCGACAGCGCACTGCACGCGGCAAACACGAACAACGATCCCGCCAGGACCCGGCGACGGTCGAATCGCGACAGCCACAGCACCATGAACGGTCCGCACACGGCCACGATCAGTGCGAACAACGCCACCAGCCAGCCGGCCCGGGCCACCGTGATGCCAAAACGATCGACGATCAGCGGCAGGATGCCGACCACGCCAAATTCCACGGCGTACAGACCGAACAGCCCCAGCGCAATAAAGAACAGCGGGCGGGCGGCGTTCATGGCTGCTTGCCGGACGCTGCCGCGTCCCCTCCGGCATAGACCGCGTCGCGCAATTCAGTGACAAAGCGGCCGGACATGCCCTCGTACAGCGTGTTGGTGAACGCGACCACACTCAGCCCGCACTGGCGGTCGACAAACCAGGAATGACCATAGGCCCCGCCCCAGCGCCAGGTGCCGGGAGACTCCGGCGAGGCGGCCAGCAGCGGATCGCGCAGTACGGAGAAACCGAGCCCGAAGCCGAAACCCGGCGCATTGGCCAGCGCCAGCTCGCCAGTCTGGTTGCGGCCCATTTCGTCCACCTGCGCAGCAGGCAGCAAGGGCGCCCCGCCCTGGCGCAGCACTTCCAGCAGCCGCAGCAGATCGCCGGCGCTGCCAACCATGCCGGCCCCGGCAGACGGATAGGCATCGCGGTCGACCGCACGTGCCGGCTGAAAGCGGATGCCGGCCGTATCCTCGAAAGCAGGCACGATATCCAGCTCCCGCATGCGCCTCGGCACCGGCGTGTCGCTGACATAGGCCGCCGCCAGCCGTCCGGCGTCGACGGCATGAAAGTCGGTGTCGTCCATCCCCAGCGGGACAGTCACCAGCGCCCGTACCGCCTGTGCCAGCGGCATGGCGCAGATCCGTTCGATCAGTGCGCCAAGCACGTCGGTCGCCAGCGAATAGCCCCAGCTGCTGCCCGGCACATAAGCCAGTGGCACACCGGCCAGCCGGCGCAGGTTCTCTGCCAGCGTGATGCCGGACCGATCCATGCCGTCGGAGATGCCGGCACGGGCATATGGCCCATCGCAATCGGCTTCAAGGAAGCGATAGCCGAGACCGGCGGTATGGCTCAGCAACTGGCGTGGCGTGATTTGCGCCGGCGTGCCATCGGCCAGCCGGGGCTGAAAATCGGGCAGCCAGCAGGTGATGGGCGTATCCAGCATCAGCCGCTGCTGTGCCGCCAGCACCATCGCCGCAGTGCTGACAATCGGCTTGGACACCGAGGCCAGCCGGAACAGCGTGTCCACAGACATCGGCCGGCCGGCCTCGCGATCGGCCAGACCGGCGGCGCGCTGATGGCGCAACTGGCCATCCTGCGCGACCAGGACCACGGCCCCGACCAGCCGCTGCTCGCGCAGGGCCTGGTCAATGACGTGATCGATGCGGGTGGACAGGCTGCCCGGCAGGGGAACTGACGGAGGGAGCATGGAGAAACCTCGGCAATGAGTGGAATGCCGATGATGAAAGCCGCCAGACTAAAGAAAAAGTAGGCTAGTGTTCCTGGATATACGGAACTTTATGTCCGCAATAAAGGGGAGAGGCATGGATAGCCTGAACGGGGTCACTGTGTTTGTGCAGGTGGCCGACACGCGCAGCTTTGTCGCGGCCGGCCGCCAGCTTGGCGTGTCGGCCTCGGCCGTGGGCAAGAGCGTGGCGCGGCTGGAGGACAAACTCGGGGTGCGCCTGTTTCATCGCAGCACGCGCAGCATCACGCTGACAGCGGAAGGCACGCTGTTCCTGGCGCGCAGCCGGCGCATTCTGGCCGAGCTGGAAGCCGCCGAACTGGAGCTGTCGCACAGCGCCGCCGCGCCGCGCGGGCGCCTGCGCGTCAGCCTGCCACTGGTCAGTTCGCTGGTGCTGCCGGTGCTGGCCGACTTCATGCATCACTATCCCGAGATCGAGCTCGACCTCGATTTCACCGACCGGATGGTGGACGTGATCGACGAAGGCTTCGATGCCGTGGTGCGAACCGGCGAGCCCACCGACTCGCGGCTGTCGTCCCGCCTGCTGGGCCACTACCGGCTGCAACTGGTCGCTTCACCGGCGTATTTTGCCCGTCACGGCCAGCCCCTGAGCCCTGCCGACCTGGTCCGCCACCGCTGCCTGCACTACCGCTTTCCGAACTCCGGCAAGCTCGAAGCCTGGCCGTTCATCGGTGGCGACGCCGTGGCGCCGGTGCTGCCGACATCCATGATCTGCAACAACATCGAGACCCGGCTGTGCTTCGCCCTGCGCGGGCTCGGCATCACTTGCCTGCCCGACTTCGCCATCCGCGAGGCGCTGGCCGACGGCAGGCTGCAAAGCGTGCTCGACGAGCATGTCGACCACAGCGGCAGCTTCCGGCTGTTGTGGCCGTCGGGCCGACAGGCATCGCCAAAGCTGCGGGTGTTCATTGATTTTCTTTGCGAGCGGGTTTTCGCATAAGCCGGCATTGCACAGACAAAAACCCCCTGCCGGATACGGCAGGGGGTTTTCCGTTTCTGCAACGCAGCGGGTCGATTACGCCATCAGCTGATTGGCGATCTCGCGCATGCCGGCGGACAGCATGGCCAGATCCAGCTGACCGTAGCCCTTCAGCTCGGCCTGGGTCTGGCGCACGGCGACCAGCGCGCCGTCACGGCCGGACAGCCAGCTGGACGCGTAGTCGTCGGCACCGCATGCCGGGCACGCCAGCGCCGTGCTGGCCAGTTCGCGATGCAGACGATACAGGTCGTCGCGCAGGGCGGTACGGGCCAGCGACTGCCAGCGGTTGTCGCGCGGCAGGCGCGTCACGGCCTGGCTCAGCCAGTCGAGTTCCAGTTCGCGACCGAGCGCATAGTAGGTACGCGCAGCCACCACCAGTTCGACGCCGCTGGCGCGGGCCAGTTCGATGATGTCGAAGAACGCCGGAACGAATTCCAGCCGCGCCAGCGTCAGTGCCAGGCTTTCCGGTACGCCAGCCTCGATCCAGGCCAGCTGGCGGCTGGCAACGCGGGTGTTCAGCGTCGTCGGCACCAGGTCCGGCAAGGCGGCGAGCAGGGTCTGCGCGCCATCGTGGAACTGGGCCACTGCATCGGCCACACCGCTGTAGTTCTTGCGATTGCGCAGCAGCCAGCGGCAGGCACGCTCGATCAGCGTGCGGATCTCGACCATCAGTTCGACCTGCAGGTCGGCCGGTGCCCGGTTGTCCAGCGCCTCGATCGCACGCCACAGGCTTTCGGCACCGAAAATGTGGTCGGCAGCCCAGAACGCGCGGGCGATATCGGCCGCCGGCAGGTTGGTTTCTTCCTGCATGCGGAAGGCGAAGGTCGCCCCCATCCGGTTCACTACCCGGTTGGCCAGCTGGTTGGCGATGATTTCGCGCCGCAGGTGGTGCGACTTCATCGCTTCGCCGAAGCGCTGCTGCAGCGGGTGCGGGAAGTAGTCGACCAGCACCGGTTCGAAGTCGGCGCCATCCGGCAGGTCGCTGGCCAGCAGCGCCTTGTCGAGCGAGATCTTGCTGTAGGCGAGCAGCACGGCCACTTCCGGGCTGGTCAGCCCCTGCTTGGCCAGGCGGCGCTCGTTGATCTCGTCGTCGTTCGGCAGGAACTCGATCTGGCGCTTCAGTTCGCCGGTCTTTTCCAGATGGCCGATCATGCGCTGCTGCGCATTCAGCATGCCCAGGCTGTTGGCGCGGTTGATCGCCAGGATCTGCGTCTGCAGGTAGTTGTTGCGCAGCACCAGCTGGCCGACTTCGTCGGTCATTTCCGCCAGCAGGTCATTGCGCTGCTTCAGCGTCATGTCGCCGGCCTGGATCACCGAACCCAGCAGGATCTTGATGTTGACCTCATGGTCGGAGCAGTCGACACCCGCCGAATTGTCGATGGCGTCGGTGCAGATCAGCCCGCCCTTGCGCGCGAACTCGATGCGGCCACGCTGGGTCGCGCCCAGGTTGCCGCCCTCGCCGACCACACGCACATTCAGGTCGCAGCCGTCGACACGCAGGCCGTCGCTGGCGCGGTCACGCGCATCGGCATGGCTTTCGCTGCTGGCCTTGATGTAGGTCCCGATACCGCCGTTGTACAGCAGGTCGGCTTCCGCCTTGAGGATCTCGTGGATCAGCTCGGTCGGTGCCATGCTGGTGCGCTCGGTCTTCAGCCACGCCCTGACCTCAGGCGTCAGCTCGATCGACTTGGCGCTGCGCGGGTAGATGCCGCCGCCCTGCGAAATCAGCGCCGCGTTGTAGTCGGCCCAGCTCGAACGCGGCAGATTGAACAGCCGTGCGCGCTCGGCGAACGAGGCAGCAGCATCCGGGTTCGGGTCGAGGAACACATGGCGATGGTCGAACGCGGCGATCAGCCGGATATGTTCGGACAGCAGCATGCCGTTGCCGAACACGTCGCCGGACATGTCGCCAATACCGATGACGGTAAAGTCCTCGTTCTGGATATCGCGGCCCAGGTGGCGGAAGTGGCGCTTGACCGACTCCCATGCACCACGGGCGGTGATGCCCATCTTCTTGTGGTCGTAGCCGGCCGAGCCGCCGGACGCGAACGCGTCGTCGAGCCAGAAGCCGTATTCGGCCGACACGCCGTTGGCAATGTCGGAGAACGTTGCCGTGCCCTTGTCGGCCGCTACCACCAGGTACGGATCGTCGGCATCCAGCCGCACCACGTCGGCCGGCGGCACGACCTTGCCGGTCACCAGGTTGTCGGTAATGTCGAGCAGGCCGGAAATGAAGGTCTTGTAGCAGGCGATGCCTTCAGCCAGCCAGGCTTCGCGGTCGGTCGACGGCGGCAGCTGCTTGCAGACGAAACCGCCCTTCGAGCCCTGCGGCACGATGACCGAGTTCTTGACCATCTGCGCCTTGACCAGACCCAGCACTTCGGTACGGAAGTCTTCCATGCGGTCGGACCAGCGCAGGCCACCGCGGGCGACCTTGGAGCCGCGCAGGTGCACACCCTCGACGCGGGTGCCGTAAACCCAGATCTCGTACAGCGGCTTCGGGTCCGGCAGGAACGGGATCGCGCCGGATTCGAGCTTGAACGACATGTAGGCCTTCGGCTGGCCGTCGCGGGCAGTCTGGAAGTAGTTCGAGCGGCGAATGGCGAGAATGACCGTCAGCAGACCGTTGAGGATGCGGTCCTCGTCGAGGTTGGCCACATTGGCCAGTGCATCGCGGATCTCGCCCAGCAGCCGTTCCGCCTCTTCGGCGCTGGCGCGGGCCGGATTCTGCCGTGCGTGGAACAGCGCGACCAGACGGGTGGTGATGGCCGGATAGCCAGCCACGCACTGTTCGACATACTGCTGGCTGAAGGTCAGACCGGCCTGGCGCAGGTACTTGGCCAGCGCGCGGACCAGCGCGATCTCGCGCCAGTCGAGCCCGGCAACCAGCGCCAGGCGGTTGAAACCGTCGCTTTCCAGCAGCCCGCGCGAGATGGCCATCAGCACGTTCTGCAGGTTTTCGCGGGTGGCGTCGTCTTCCAGCGCTTCGGCGGCGACGTCGAGGCCGAAATCATTCAGCCACAGGTCGATGCCGTCGGCGCGGTTGACCCGGTACGGGCGTTCGTCCTGCACCTTGACGCCGAGGTTTTCCAGGATCGGCATGCTCTGCGACAGGCTGACCGGCGAACCGAAGCGGAACACCTTCAGGTGCCAGCCGCTGCCAAGCCGCGACAGCGGGCGGTAGAGCTTGAACGCGATCGGACGCTCGCTGGTCAGCGCGTCGAGGCGGGCGATGTCGGTCACGGCATTGCGCGGTGCAAACTCATCGCGATAGGCAAGCGGGAACGCAGCCTTGTACAGGTTCTGCAGCCGGTTGCCGTCTTCCTCGCCGCGCTGCTCGATCAGTTGCTGATGCAGCTCATCGACCCAGCCGCGTGCGACACGGGCGATTTCCGCTTCGATGTCGTCGACGTCGTATTCCGGCAGCGACGCGTCCTGGATATTGACGATGTAGTGCACGCGCGCCAGGTTGGCATCGGCCACCGAGACCGAGAACTCGCACGACTTGCCGTTGAAGGCGTCAAGCAGGATCTTCTCGACCCTGACCCGCAGTTCGGTATTGAAGCTGTCGCGCGGGATGAACACCAGGCAGCTGACGTAGCGGTGGTAGATGTCGGTACGCGCGAACAGGCGGACGCGCGGGCGTTCCTGCAGGTTGACCAGGCCCTGGGCGATGGTCAGCAGTGCATCGGTCGGGATTTCGAACAGTTCGTCGCGCGGATAGGTTTCCAGCACGAAGTTCAGCGTCTTGGCCTTGTAGCTGTCATCGACGAAGTCGCACAGCCGCACCACTTCGGCAATCTTGTGCCGAAGGATCGGAATGTCCTTCGGCGACGTGTGGTAGGCGCTGGCGGTGTACAGGCCGAGAATGCGGCGTTCGCCGACCACACTGCCGTCGGCGCCGAATTTCTTCACCGCCACGTAGTCGAGGTGGGCTGCGCGGTGGATGCGCGAAATCGACTGCGACTTGTTCAGCACCAGCGCCTGCGGATCGCGGGCACGGGCCTTCATCTGTTCCGGCAGTTGCTCGAAGCTGCCGGAGAACTGCTTGCCGCCCTGGTTGCGCAGGATGCCCAGACCGCTGTCGGCGACGATGCGCAGTGCATCGTGACCATCACGTTCGACGAGGTCATAGTCGCAATAGCCCATCAGCACAAAGTGGCTGTCGGCCATCCACTCCAGGAAGGCGGCTTCTTCAGCGTCGCCGGGACGGCCGGCCAGTTCGGTCTGCAGCTCGCCCAGACGCTCGCGCATCGCCGGCTGGTCGACCACGGCGGCACGCACCGCGTCCAGTACCTGCGCCAGTTCGGCGTTCAGGCTGTCCAGCAGTGCCGCGTCGGTCACGCGGTCGATTTCGATATGGATGAACGATTCCAGCGGCAGCGTGCGGTCTTCGGTGCGGCGGATCTCGGTAATGGCGCCGGCGGCATCGCGGCCGACCGACAGCACCGGGTGGACCAGTTCGTGCAGCGCCAGGTTGTGGCGGGCCAGGAACATCGCCAGCGAGTCGATCAGGAACGGCATGTCGTCATTGACGATCTCGATCACCGAGTGGGTCGACTGCCAGCCGTGGCGTTCAAGCTCCGGGTTGTAGATGCGCGCCTTGTGCGTGCCGGGCTGGCGAACGCGGGCGAATTCGATATGCGCCATCGCCGCGCCGAACAGATCCTGCGCGGACGAGCGCTTCAGATCGGCAGCTTCGGCTTCCTCGTAGTACGCGTGGAATACCGTCGCCATGCGTTTGGCCTGCTCTGCGGACAGCGACTGACGGGCTACGTCGTCGATTGCCGCGATCAACTGGGCCAACTCGGTCTTGTTATTGAGAGACATGATCTCCTCTTGAACGCCTTAGCGTTGTGTTGAAGGCTGCTGAGAGCGTCTTATGACCCCGCACACGGACCGTGACCGGCCGGCGGATGCGGGGACATGACACGCCCTGACATCGGACGTACAACCTGTGGATTCTAATCGTCAGTTGCGGCAACTCATTTCGGTTTTGCGACGCTGCATTACAGCCGGAGCGCAGGATTGTCCGACAAAAACCGGCGGAAAGCGACGCTGACGAAAACGCCAGTTTCGCCCTGGCGACACGCATTTACAGCGCAAAAACACAAGAAAACACGAAACTTCATCAATTATCGCGATCCAGGCAATGATTAACCAACAAACAGACCGGAAAACAGTTTTTTCACCTGCCGCGACCTTTTTGCACCGAACTTCCCGCCCGGATCCACTTTTCATTGTGAGGGTAAAATCCTCATGACACTATCCGCTGGCCGCTTCCGTCAGCATGGCGGGGCAGGACCGGAGCCGGCGGCGCATGCGACAAGACATGCCGGACCGGGTCAAGACAAGAGAGACAGAAGAGATGAAGACACTCACCGCAGCCCTCGCCACCGCCGTGATGCTGGCCACCACCGCGGCCGGCGCCGAGACCCTCCGCTTCGGCATCGACGCCAATTATCCCCCTTTCGCCAAGCAGGGCGCGGACGGCAAGCTGCAAGGCTTCGATGTGGACATCTCCTATGCGCTGTGCACGGCCATGAAGGTCCAGTGCCAGATCGTGCCGCAGGACTGGGACGGTCTGATCCCGGCACTGAACGCCAACAAGTTCGATGCCATCCTGTCGTCGATGCAGATTACCGATGAGCGGCGGAAGGCGGTCGACTTCAGCCACAAGTACTACAGCACCCCGGCACGCATGGTTGCCCGCATCGGTACCAAAGTCGACCAGAATGCATTCCGGGGCAAGAAGATCGGCACGCTGCGCGCCTCGACGCAGGAAAAATTCGCACGCGACTACTGGGGCAAGGCCGGGGCGACGGTGGTGTCGTACGGCAAGGCGCCTGAAGCCTTCCTCGACCTGACTGCCGGCCGCATCGACGGCGTGTTCGTCGACAGCGTGGTCGGCGAGACCGACTTCCTCAAACGGCCGCAAGCAAAGAACTTCGCCTTCGTCGGTCCGTCGTACAACGATCCCAGGTACTTCGGCGACGGCGCCGGCATCGCCGTGAAGAAAGGCAACACCGTACTGGTGCAGCGCCTGAACAAGGCCATTGACCAGATCCGCGCCGATGGTACCTACAGGAAAATCCAGGACCGCTACTTCAACTTCGACGTATACGGCAAGTAAGCCGCGCCGACACCGGAGAGCCACGCATGGAATCCAGACGACACCCGCTGACCAGTCCCAGCCTCGGCACCCGCCGCGAGCTGACCAGCCTGCATTTCGGCGCCCCCGGCGCCGGGGGCAAGGTTTATATCCAGGCTTCGCTGCACGCCGACGAACTGCCCGGCATGCTGACCGCCTGGCACCTGCGCCAGCGGCTGACCGCGCTGGAGGCGGAAGGCCGCCTGCGCGGTGAAGTGACGCTGGTGCCGATGGCCAATCCGGTCGGCCTCGACCAGACCCTGCTCGGGGTACAGATCGGCCGCTTTGAACTCGGCTCCGGCCAGAACTTCAACCGCTACTATCCGGATCTCGCCGACGTGGTCCATGACGCCGTCGCCGGCCGGCTCGGCGCCGATGCCGGCGCCAACGTGCGGCGGGTGCGGGAAGCGCTGGCCGCGGCCCTGGCGCGGATCGCGCCGCAGAACGAGCTGGACAGCCTGCGGCTGACGCTGATGCAGCTGGCAGCCGATGCCGACGTGGTGCTCGACCTGCACTGCGATTTCAACGCCGGCCTGCATCTGTACACGCTGACACCGATGTGGCCGGACTGCGAGCCGCTCGCCCGCTATCTGGGCTCGTGCGCACAGTTGCTGGCAACCGAGTCCGGCGACTCGCCATTCGACGAAGCCTGCTCCGGCTTCTGGCTGAAGCTGCAGACACGGGTCGCCGCCCGGACACCAGCCACGCCAATACCGCTGTCCTGCCTTGCGGTTACCGTCGAGCTGCGCGGCCAGGACTACGTCGACCACGCACTGGCCGCGCAGGACGCCGACGCCATCATCGCCTTCCTGACCCATCGCGGTCTGGTGGCCGGCACGCCGCCGCCGCTGCCGGCGCTGCGCCATCCGGCCACGCCGCTGGCCGGCTCGGAGCCCCTGCTCGCCCCGCACCCCGGTGTGATCGCCTTCCATCGTGCGGCCGGCGAGACCGTCGCCGCCGGTGACGCGGTGGCCGACATCATCGATCCGCTGGAAGGCCGGGTCAGCACGCTGACCGCGCCGCGTGCCGGCATGCTGTACGTTCGCGAGCTGCGGCATTACGCCACCACCGGCATGTGGGTCGCCAAGATTGCGACCGCGGAAGCCTTCAGAACCGGCAAGTTGCTGAGCGCATGACCACCCCCGGTCAGGGGGCCGGCGCAGGCGGGCGCAGGCGCTGCGATGCACAACCGGATGTGCCGGCATGACGTCGCGTTTCGGGTTACACTCCGCACATTCCCGTCCCGTCCCGGCGTGCGCTCCACCCGGGGCGTGTGCCTCCTGCGCGTTGGCAACGCCTGGTGGCGAAGTTTTACCCGGCCCGGCCGATAAATCATGACGGGGCAATAGCCCGTACGACTTCGCCTCCCCGCCCTCGCCATCGCGAAGGCCCCGCCGACCACTGGCGGGAAGGGGTTGTCAGCAACCTCACGCATTGAACTCTCTGTGCCGACACCGCTCCGCAAACGCCCTTCCGCCCACGACAGCATCGCACCGCCGACCCGGCGCTACGGTTTCCTGTTATTGCCGCAGTTCTCGCTGTCCAGCTACGCGCTGGCACTCGATGTGCTCGACTGCGCCAATGACCGGGCCAAGCGCCCGTTGTTCGAGATGCTGACCCTGTCGCTCGACGGCAACCGGGTACGCGCAGCGAACGGCGTGCAGATGGCCGTCGACCTGACACCGAAGACCGCGCCGAAGCTGGACGGGATTTTCCTGTTCTCCGACGACCTGTCCGTCGATGTCGACATCGACGCGCTGTCGCAGGCGCTGTCGCCGTTCGCCCACGAACCGCTGCTGCTGGCCGGCATCGAGACCGGTGCCTACTGGATGGCGCGCGCCGGGCTGCTGAGCGGCTACCGGGCCACGATCCACTGGCAGGAAATGGCCCGCTTCTCCGAAGCGTTCGACGATGTGATCGTCAGCTCGAACCTGTTCGAGATCGACCGTGGCCGCGCTACCTGCGCCGGTGGTGCCGCGACGCTGGATTTCATGCTGGCGCTGATCAGCCAGCAGCATGGCAACGAGTTCGCCGCCGAGTTGTCCGAGCTGTTCAGCCTGGAACGCATCCGTCCCGGCAATGAACGCCAGCGCATTCCGCTGGCTACCCGCATCGGCGGCAGCCAGCCGAAACTGACCGAAGCCGTCAGCCTGATGGAAGCCAACATCGAGGAGCCGCTGTCAACCGATGACATCGCCTTCTATGTCGGCGTGTCGCGCCGCCAGCTCGAGCGGCTGTTCAAGCAGTATCTGAATACCGTGCCGTCGCGCTACTACCTTGAGCTGCGGCTGAACCGCGCCCGCCAGTCGCTGCAGCAAACCAGCAAGTCGATCGTGCAGATCGGCCTGTCGTGCGGCTTCTCCAGCGGCCCGCATTTCTCCAGCACCTACCGCAACCATTTCGGCATCACGCCGCGCGAGGAACGCGCGCAGCGCGCACTGCCGGGCCGGCACGCCGCCGAAGCCTGATTCGCATGCCCCCGAGATTGAAAAAAGCGCCCCGGGGCGCTTTTTTCAATCCATGACCGGCCTATTGCAGCAGATCGCCACCGACGCCCAGCAAGCGCGTCGCGGTGCCTCTGGTCATCTGCTTGCCGACCACCTTGTCATCCATGAACTGGACCAGCACGGCAGTATCGCCTTCGCGCCACATTGCCCCGCCGCCGTCGACGCCCATGAACTGGCCGCCGACCATCTGCGACGGCTCGCCGATGATTGCCGCCACCTCGCCACGGCTCATGCCGTCACGGATCTGGTCATAGTTGGCGCTGGTCAGCCGGGTGGTGCCGCAACCGGCCAGCAGCGCCACCAGCAGCACGACGGCAATGACAATGGCCGCAAGTGCGTAGTAGCGGGCCCGGTTGTTGCCGGGTTTGTCGCAGCAGGAAGGCATCGGGGGCTCCTTTTCCGGATGACGGGGGCGGCTGCCGATTATCCGCCCCGCCCGCTCAGTAATCCAGACCGAGGTACATGTAGCCGGTCAGCTGCCCCCCATCGGCATAGCCAAGGCCGATAAAGAACGGCCCCAGCAGGCTGTCGGCGACGGCAAACACCGAACCGGCCGGAATCCAGCGGTTGCGCTGGGTCAGCCCGTCCGGCGTGCCCCACACCCGTCCCGCTTCCAGCGACGCCCCCAGATACAAGCCGGTGCCGATCGCCGAGGGCAGCGTCGCCACCCGCCGGTAGCCCATCAGCCGCAGCAGCGCGGTACGGTCGCCAACCAGTTGCTCGTTCTTGTAACCGGACAGATTGAGAAAGCCCCCCAGCGAGAATGCATCGTCGCTCTTCAGGTCCTGCAGGTCGGAAATCGAACTGCCCTTCAGCGTGGCGCGGAACACGGTGTCCTTGTCCCACAGGAACGCCTTGTCCAGCCGCAGCTGCGCCGAATGCGAGGCCTCGCTCGCGCCCAGCGCCGGCACGCCCTTGTACGCGGATGCTGCCACCAGGAAGCCGTCGCGTGGCAGGCGCGGATTGTCGAACTGGTCGATCACCGCACTGGCGGTCAGGCCGCCGATCCGCTGCCGGGTCCGGTCGATGAAATTCGGGTCGCCAATGTCGCGCTCGACCCGGTCGTAGCCGGACACCACGCCCAGACGGACTTCGCCGTAGTTGCCGAGCGAGCGGCCGTACTCGACCGTGGCCCGCGCCGCTGCCAGGCGGAACTGGGCAGACTTGTCTCCGTTGGCGGTGTACAGCGTATACGGCCGATCGTGATAACCGATGCTGGCCGCCACGAAGTTGTTCGAATCGGCGGCAAACGGCTGGTAGAACTCCGTGCGCAAACCATTGTCCTTGCCGAGCACGATGCTGTTGCGCCACTCGCCCCCCGCCTCGTTCACCCAGCGCCGGGTATGGCCAAAATACAGGTTGAAGGTCGAATCGCCTTCGGTTTCCCCGGCCAGTCCCATGCCGAAGCGCAGCACGTTCGGCGCAATGGCACGGTCCTCGGCCCGGACGTCCAGCGTGGTCGAGCCATCCTGGTCCTCGATCAGGCTGTAGTTCAGCCGCTCGTAGTCACCTGTCGCATAACGCGCGCGCAGGGTGTGATGAAAGGCTTCGGTATCCAGCGGTTTGCCAACCAGCGGTTCGACATCGGCCGCCAGCAGGGTCGGATTGGCGATCCGGGTTTTCTGCACCTTGACGTGGTCGACAATCACCGGAGTCAGCGGCACGTCCCGATGGCGCTGCCAGGCCGAATACTCGTCCTCGCCGACCGACAGCCAGGCCAGATCGGCACGGCGCCGGGCAATGGCCTGCTGGCCGAGTTCGGCCAGTTCGCGACTGGCGCTGAAGTCGGCGCTGGTGTACTGGCCGAGATCGGGCCGGATGACGATATCGCGTGCATCGAGCAGTTTCATCTGCTGCGCCACATTCTGCTGCACGCCGATATTGGTACTCTGGGCAATGACGTCGAAGACGGTGCGGATCTGATCCTTCTTCAGCGCGCGGGTACCGACATCGACCACGATCAGGATGTCGGCACACTGGTTCTTCAGGTTCTCGATCGGCAGCTGGCGCGCCAGACCGCCGTCGACCAGCAGGGTGTCCTTGTAGTCGACCGGCTCGAACAGTCCCGGCACCGCCATGCTTGCCCGCAGCGCGGTCGCCAGATCGCCACTGTTGAAGGTGACCGGCTGGCCGGTGATCAGGTCGGTCGCCATGGCCTGGAACGGAATCGGCAGCTTGCCGAAGTCCGGCACCCGCGCATCGCGCGCCAGCGAGCGGATGAACAGGTCGATTTCCTGCGAGTTGATCGCGCCACGCGGCAACCGCAACTGACCGTCGCTGAAACCGAAGCGCATGTTGAAATAGTTGACGAAGTCGTCTCGCTTGGCGCTGAACGGCACGTCGGCCCGATTCGGGCTGCCGGCCAGCATGCCGTCCCAGTCGGCATCGGCGAACGCTTTCTTCAGGGCCTCGATCGGCTGGCCGCTGGCATAGAAGCCGCCGATCAGCGCACCGGCCGACGCGCCGGAAATACAGTCGACAGGGATGCGCATCCGTTCCAGCTCGGCAATCACGCCGAGGTGGGCGAAGCCGCGCGCGCCGCCGCCGCCGAGCACCAGCCCGACCCGGGGCCGGGGCGGCGCGGGACGGCTGTCGGCCCCCGTCGCCGGCGGCGCATCGTCAGCCATGGCGGGCGCGGCAAGCCCCCAGCCGCCCACGACCATCAGAAGCGAAACGAAGAAACAGCAGAAACGCGTAGGCAAGGGCATGCAGAACCAGTAAGGGTGGATACGACCGCGGTGGGCCATGACATGCCGATCCGGCATGCGTCAGGTCGGCATTATATTGAACGGGAGCGGATTTTCCCGCCCCGCGTCAGTCGCATCGGCGTCGATGCTGCCGCTGGCAGGTTACAATCCGCTGTCCGCCTCCCGACTCCAGATACCCCGCATGTTCCCGAAACTCGTATTGGCATCGAACAATGCCGGCAAGCTCAAAGAATTTTCCGCCCTGCTCGCACCGCTCGGCATCGGTGAAGTGATCCCGCAAGGACAGCTTGATGTTCCCGAAACCGACGAGCCGTTTTCCACCTTCCTGGAAAACGCGCTGCGCAAGGCCCGCCACGCCAGCCGGCTGACCGGCCTGCCGGCACTGGCAGACGATTCCGGCCTGTGTGTCGATGCACTCGGCGGCCAGCCCGGCGTGCTGTCGGCCCGCTATGCCGGCGAACCGAAATCCGATGCGCGCAACAACCAGAAACTGCTCGACGAGCTGGGGGATCGCACCGATCGCGCCGGTCACTACTACTGCGTACTGGTGCTGGTCCGCCATGCCGACGACCCGCAGCCCATCGTCGCCGATGCGCTGTGGCGTGGCGAGATCCTCCGTGCGGCGCGCGGCGATGGCGGTTTCGGCTACGATCCGCTGTTCTGGCTGGCCGGGCATGACTGCTCGGTGGCCGAGCTCGATCCGGTGATCAAGAACCGTGACAGCCATCGCGGCCAGGCACTCGCGGCGCTGGTGAGCAAGCTCGGGGCTGTTGCCCGGTGAGCACGACCCTGGCCCTGCCCGGCGCCTCGGGCTGGCGGCTGGATGCACCGCCGCCGCTGTCGCTGTACGTCCATATCCCGTGGTGTATCCGCAAGTGCCCGTACTGCGATTTCAACTCGCATCAGGTCCGGGATGACCTGGACGAGACGCGCTATGTCGATGCGCTGCTGGCCGATCTCGATTGCGCGCTGCCGCTGGTCTGGGGACGCCCGCTGCGGACCATTTTCATCGGCGGCGGCACGCCGAGCCTGTTCTCCGCCGAGGCCATCGACCGGCTGCTGTCCGGCGTGCGGGCGCGGCTGCGACTCGACCCCGATGCCGAGATCACGCTGGAAGCCAACCCGGGCACGGCCGAAGCCGGCCGTTTCCGCGACTATCGCGCTGCTGGCATCAACCGGCTGTCGATCGGCATCCAGAGCTTCGATGCCCGCTACCTGACTGCGCTCGGTCGCGTGCATGACAGCCGCGAGGCACACCATGCCGCCGATCTGGCCGCCGATATCTTCGGCAATTTCAACCTCGATCTGATGTATGCACTGCCGCGCCAGTCGCTGGCCGATGCCCTGGCCGATGTCGATGCGGCGCTGGCCCATGCACCGACCCATCTGTCCTGCTATCACCTGACCATCGAACCGAACACGCTGTTCGCCCGCCATGTTCCGGCCAAACTGCCGGACGACGACACCTCGGCCGACATGCAGGAGGCCATCGAGGCCAGACTGGCCCGGGCCGGTTTCGAGCACTACGAAACGTCGGCGTTCTGTCGCCCCGGCCGGGCCGGCCGTCACAACCTGAACTACTGGGGTTTTGGCGACTACATCGGCATCGGCGCCGGCGCGCATGGCAAGATCACCCTGCACGACCGTGTCCTGCGGCAGATGCGTCACAAGCAACCGGCCGCCTACCTGCAGGCAGTCGGGCGCGGCGAACCGGTACAGAACGAGCACGAGGTCGCACTGGCCGACCTGCCGTTCGAGTTCATGATGAACGCGCTGCGGCTGATCGACGGCGTGCCGAGTTCGCTATTTGGCGAACGAACTGGTCTGCCGCTGGCACGCATAGCCCGCCCGCTCGGCGAAGCGGTCGAGCGCGGCCTGCTCGATCCGGATCCGACCCGGCTGCGGCCCACGCTGCAGGGCCAGCGTTTCCTGAATGATCTACTCACCCTGTTTCTTCGAGAGGAAAACTGAAATGGCAGAAAAACACATCATCCATACCGATCGCGCTCCCGCCGCCATTGGCGCGTATTCGCAAGCCGTCCGCGTCGGCGACATCGTCTACCTATCCGGCCAGATCCCGCTTGACCCGGCCAGCATGCAGCTGGTCGACGGTATCGAAGCCCAGGTCCATCAGGTGTTTACCAACCTGAAGGCCGTGACCGAAGCCGCCGGCGGCTCGCTCGACCATATCGTCAAACTGAATATCTTCCTTACGGATCTGGGCCATTTCGCTAAAGTGAATGAAATCATGGGCCAGTATTTCCAGCAGCCGTACCCGGCACGTGCCGCGGTCGGCGTGGCCGCGCTGCCGAAGGGCGCGCTGGTCGAGGCGGAAGGCGTAATGGCACTGTAAGCCGCCCTCTCCCGCGGCGGGCAGTTCCCTTGTCAGCAGTCTGGAGCCGAAATGCGTGCCATCCTGTTGTTCTGGCTGTTCCTGCTCGCCGCCACACCACTCCGGGCGGCGGACGCGGCCCCTGTCGCCACGACAGCCACGGCCGCCCCGCCGCCGGCTACCCTGCGCATCGACAATCGCGACGTGGTGGTGTTTCGCAGCGTGCTGCTTGGCTATCCGCCTGCAGAGCGGGCCGCCGCCGCGAACTCGCGGGTCGAACAGGTTCTGGAGCGCCACCCGGACGGCAAACTGCAAACGCGCGAACTGCCGCAGGGCACGTCGATCCAGATCGATGACCGCTTCCTGTTCATGGTCGGCCCCGGTGACGCCGATGCGCTGACCGGCGAAACCCGCGCCGACGTGGTCCGCCACGCGCTGACCACCCTGAACACCCTGATGACCGAGCGGCGCGAACTGCGCTCGCCGGCCCGCTTCCTGTTTGCCCTGTTGCGCTCGGTGCTGATCCTGCTTGGTGTCGCGCTGGCGCTGACCGCCGGCGCCAGGGCCACGGCCAGTGCGCGGCGGCTGGCCGAAACCCGCCTGACCGGCAACCATTTGCTGTTCCGTATACCGTTCTGGCAACGCGCAGTGCGCGGTACGGTGCGGCTGGCCAGTGCACTCTGGGTCCTTGCCGTGCTCTATATCGGACTGTCGATGCTGCTGTCGACCTTCCCGATCACCCGTGCCTGGGGCGAGGCCCTCGATGTGACCCTGCTCGGTTTTGCGCTGCGCATCGGTCTGGCCACCGTCGACGCCCTGCCCGGCATCGGCGTGGTGCTGGTCATCATCGTCCTGACGCGCTGGGCCGTGCAGATCGTCCACTACCTGCTGTCCCGGGTCGAAAGCGGCGAGCTGACCCTGCCCCTGTTCGATCAGGACACCGCCGGGACGACGCGCAAGCTCCTGATCGTTGCCCTGTGGCTGTTTGCGCTGGCAATGATGTATCCGTATTTCCCCGGCGCCAACACCGATGCCTTCAAGGGGCTGTCGGTGGTGATCGGCCTGATGGTGTCGCTCGGCGCATCGAGCGTGGTCGGCCAGTTCGCCAGCGGGCTGATCCTGATCTACTCGCACGCGATCCGTCCCGGTGAATACGTGTCGGTTGGCGAGATCGAAGGCACGGTCGCCAATATCGGTCTGTTCGCGACCAAGATCCACACCAATCTGCGCGAGGAAGTCAGCATTCCGAACTCGGTGCTGGTCAGCCAGAGCGTCAAGAATTTCTCCCGCCTCGCGCACGATGGCGGCGTGATCCAGCTGGTCACGCTGACCATCGGCTACGGCACGCCATGGCGCCAGGTCGAGGCAATGCTGCTGATGGCCGCCGATCGCACCAGCGGCGTGCGCCGAGACCCGAAACCGTTCGTATTCCAGACCCGGCTGTCGGACTACTATGTCGAATACAGCCTGCGCGTGGCGCTGGACGAACCGCGTGAGCGGCTGCGCATTCTCGACGAGCTGCACAGCCACATTCTCGACGTGTTCAACGAGTACGGCGTGCAGATCACCTCGCCGAACTACGAGGACGACCCGCACACGCCACAGATGGTGGCACCGGAAGACTGGTATCCGCCGCCGGCCCGCCGCCCGCCGGCCTGATCAGGCGGCCCTTGCCCTGATTCGCGCCATCCACCCCCCGCCGAAAACGTTGACCACCAGCCCGACGATCAGCAGCGCACTGCCGCCCCACTGCAGCGGGCTCGGCCATTCATCAAGCAACAGTGCCGCCGTGCTCAGGCCGACCACCGGAATCAGCAGCGAGAACGGTGCCACCCGGTTGGCCGGATGGCGTGCCAGCAGACCGCTCCACAGGCTGTAGCCGAGCAGCGTCGCGCCGAATGACAGATAGGCGACGGCGGCCAGTGATTGCAGGCTGAAGCCGGCCAGCGCCGCCCACACCGTCGACGGTCCCTCGATCGCCAGCGACAGGGCAAGGAATGGCAGCGGCGGCACCAGACTCGACCACACCACCAGCGCCAGCATGTCCGGGTGGTGGCCTTCCTGCGTCATCTTGCGCACCACGATATTGGACGCCGCCCAGCAGGCCGCGGCCGCCACGGTTAACAGGAAACCGAGCAGTGTCATGCCATGGCCGTGGCTGGCACCGATCAGGGCCAGCCCGGCGCCGGCGAACAGCAGGCCGGCCAGTTGCGGCCGCGTCCAGTGCTCGCCAATCAGGCAGGCCGCCAGCACCAGGGTCAGGAAGGCCTGCGACTGCAGCACCACCGACGCCAGCCCGGCCGGCATGCCGACATACAAAGCCGAGAACAGAAAGCCGAACTGGCACAAGCCGACGGTCAGCCCGTAGGCAACCAGCCAGCGCCACGGCACTGCCGGCCGGCGAATCAGGAAGATGGCCGGCAAAGCCGCCAGGGTAAAGCGCACGCCCCCCAGCAGCAGCGGCGGCAGACCGGCCAGGCCCCACTTGATCACGACGAAGTTGACGCCCCAGACAATAACAATCAATAGCGCTTTGGCATAATCGGACAATGGCATGAAAACTCCGAAAAACAGGAAAAACTCACCAATACTCTCAAATAGTTGAACGATTTACTTCTGTTTCAATCGCCAGCAGATTGCAGCCATGGCGGCCGCTCAAACACAAGATTTTCGCCAGCCATCAAATGCGAAATGTCAATTCGTACTTCTGCGGATTGAATTTGATGCAAATTTCATCAAATATGCAGTGACGATTGATGTGCATCAACCACCGGAAGTCCGGAAAGGTCGATATTGCGCCCAATCCCAGACGCCCCGGAGTGCCTGGCATCATGTGCGCGGCAGACCCTCTTCGTCCATGCGCCATGAACGCCGTTCCGGAGCGGCGATGGCTTCCCTGTTGTGGGGAGTGCCATTGTTTTTGTGAACGACCCCGGAAAAACTGCCATGAAACTGAAATCCTTCCTGAAAAAATTCGCCCGCGACGAACGTGGTGTCAGTGCTCTGGAATACGCGATCCTGGCGGCCGTGGTTGCCGTTGCCGTGGTTGCCATCGGCCCGAAGATTACTGCGCTTTACACTTCTACCTTCACAAAGGCAACCGATGCGGTCGGCAAGCTTGACACCCAGGCGACACCAAAATAATAAGCAAACGCAGTGAACTGATGGAGAGTTTCTGGACTGGCGCGCAGCACTGGGCATCATTGGGCATTTCCAGTGCATCCAGCCTGATACTCGTGGGGCTGGCGTGGCACGACCTGCTGTATCGTCGGTTGCCAAATCAGCAGGTAGCCAGCCTCGCCCTGCTGTTTCCAGTACAGCTCCTGAGTGCAGGCTGGCCTCCCGGCCAGTTGATTCCCCATCTTGCCATTGCCTTGGTCACATTGCTGTTCTGCGCCATATTGGTCGCCATCGGCGGCTTTGGTGGCGGTGATGCAAAGTTGGCGGCAACAGTCATGTTGTGGGCCGGTCCTGCTGCTGCCGGTACCACATTGCTGCTGATTACCCAGGCCGGACTGCTGCTTGCTCTGACCGGGCTGGCGGCGGAAAGAATGCTGCCTCGCCTCGCACCTGACAGCCGGTTGCATCGGGCTCTGTCCAGTCTGGTACCGGTCCCTGGCGTGCCCTATGGCATCGCGCTGTCCCTGGGCGGTCTGTATGCGGTATGGACCTCCTTCTCGATGCATGCATGATCAACGGCTGAATCTGAATGAAACTTGTACTTCGAGGCTGCCTGCTGCTGATCGCGGCGGCCGTGATTGCGCTTGTGCTGCGTACCGCCTTGCTCAATGCCAACACCCCGACCGCACCCGCAAAGCCGGAACGGGTACCGGTCCGTGTCGCCGCCACCGAGCTGCCGCCGGGCCGTCTGCTGCGCGACAGTGAAATGAACTGGCAGGACATGGCCGTCAATCAGGTGCCGAAAGGCGCCATCACCCGCAACGAGACCGACAAGCTGGCGCAACTGAAAGGCGCGCTGGTGCGCCATCCGCTGGCGGCCGGTGCGCCGATCCGTCTTGAAGACGTGATCGCCGCCGACACGCCGGGCTTCCTCGCGGCCGCGCTGAAACCGGGCATGCGCGCGATCTCGGTGCCGATTACCGATGTATCCGGCAACTCCGGCCTGATCCAGCCCGGTGACTTTATCGATCTGATCCTGACCCAGTCGATGCGCGAAGCGTCGCCCGGCCAGGCAGTGGTCAGCGAAACCATCGCCACCGGCCTGCGCGTCATTGCCGTCGGCAGCACCATTGCCCGTCCCAAGGACGCCGACAGCGCCAATACCCGTGCCAGCACGGCGTCACTGGAAGTGTCGCCGCGCGCAGCCGAGATCATTACCGTCGCGGCACGCATGGGCGAACTGTCGCTGGCGCTGCGCAGCTTCGCCAACGAGGGGCGCGAAGGCGCACCGACCGAGGAAATCCCGCCGGCACGCGGCATGACCTGGGCCGGCGACATCTCGCAGGCCGCCCGGGCAGCGACGCCACCGCGCAGTGAGCGAGCAGCCCCGTCGTCGGGTGGACTCTCCACCGGCAATGCGGCAGGCGTGGTCATCCTGCGCGGGTCGAAACGCGACAATCAGACCGGCGTGCCCACCGGCCTTGCCGGGCTGCTGGCGCCCGCCTCTGCCACGGCTCCCGTGCCGCCACCGCAATGAATCGAAGCCTCGCCATGATGCATTCCCCTTCCCGTTTGCTGCTTGCCAGCCTGCTGACCCTGTCGCCACTGCCGGCCCTGGCCGCATCGGCCGTCTCGGCCAATGCCGAACTGCTGACACTGGCGATGGGCAGTGGCGAACTGCTGCACCTGCCCGGCGCGGCAGCGACCGTCTTTATCGCCGACCCGGACATCGCCGATGTGCAGGTGCCCAGGGCCAATGCCGTGTTCGTGCTCGGCAAGAAGACCGGCACCACCACACTGTACGCACTCGATGCCGCCGGCCGGCCGTTGCTGCAGCGGCGGATCGCGGTCCAGCACAATGTGACCGAACTGTCCCGGCTGCTGCGCCAGCGCTTCCCGGACCTGCGACTGAAGATCGAATCGGCCCCTGGTTCGCTGATGGTGTCCGGCGCGGTCAACAGCGCGCAGGAAATCAATGCCGTTGCCCAGACCCTGCAGCCATCGCTGGGCGACAAGGAAACGCTGATCAACCGGCTGACGCTGTCCAGTCCGACCCAGGTCCACCTGCGGGTACGCATTACCGAGGTATCGCGTGACGTGGTACAGCAGCTCGGCATCAACTGGGCGGCGATCGGCTCGTCCGGCAACTCGATGTGGGGCTTTATCAGTGGCCGCGATGCCTATACCGATGCCGGCAAGCTCATCCTGCCGTCCGGTGGCGGCTACTCGCTGCTCGGCGGTTACAAGACCGGCAACACGTCGATTACCGGCGTGATCGACGTTCTCGACCGCGAAGGGTTGATGACGATACTGGCCGAGCCGAACCTGACCGCCGTGTCCGGCGAGACCGCCAGCTTCCTGGCCGGCGGCGAATTCCCGATCCCGGTCGCCCAGACCGGCAGCGGCAGTGGCGGCTCGGCGGCGATCACGGTCGAATTCAAGTCGTTCGGCATTGCGCTGGACTTCACTCCGACCGTGCTGGCCAACGACCGCATCAGCCTGAAAGTCAGACCGGAAGTCAGCGAACTGAGCCAGGCCAACAGCATCGTCATGAATGGTTCTACCATCCCGGGGCTGTCGATCCGCCGGGTGGAAACCACGGTCGAACTCGGCAGCGGCCAGAGCTTCGCCATCGGCGGCCTGCTGCAGAACAATGTGCGCGACATCCTCAGCCAGTTGCCCGGCCTCGGCCAGTTGCCGGTTCTCGGCAAGCTGTTCTCGTCGACCGACTATCAGAACAACAAATCCGAACTGGTGGTCATCGTTACGCCGTATCTGGTGAAACCGGCCGGTGCCGGCCAACTGCGTTCGGCACTGGACAGCATCCGCCCGGCCAGCGATGTCGAAACCGTGCTGCAGCAGCAGATTGGCCTCGATCCGCTTGATGGCGACACGCCGCGCCTGACCGGCAATGCCGGCTTTGCCTACTGAACCGGGAGCGCCTCATGCCGAATTCTCGTTTCCCCCTGCTCCGTGTCCTGCCCCTGCTGCTGATGCTGACGGCCTGCGCGCCGTTTGGCACCGCCAGAATGCCGGACGCATCAATCATCCGTGTCGATGCCAGCGGCCACGCCAGCGTGCCTGACTGTGCACCGCTGGCCCAGCGCTCATACATGTGGGACACGCTCAAATTCAGGAAACGGCCGGTGATAGCTTTCGGCTGCGCGACCCAGCGCAATCTGGCCACGATGATTGCCGATCCGAACGATCTGCTGCGCGGCCGCGACTACGCCGGCCAGGACGCCACCACCGCCAGCAGCGCCGTCCAGCGCTACAAGGACGGCAAGGTCACCCCGCTGCGCAATACCTCGTCGACTGACGGCCAGCAGGGCGGCGGCAGCAGCGGCGGAGGATCGCAATGAGCATGATCGACATGCTGCGCCCGTCAGCCGGCAAACAGGCCAGCCATGCCGAATTCGTCGCCTTTCTGGCCGACGACGAGAGCGCCGCCATCGTTCAGCGCTATGTTGCGCAGCGGATGCTGCCGCATGCGCATGTGGCACGCGGCAACGTCGACCAGGCGATTGAATTCCTGCAGAAGCTGGAACGGGCGCCGTTGCAACTGCTGATCGACGTCTCCGGCTCGGATACGCCGCTGTCGGAGCTGGCGCGGCTGGCCGATGCCTGCGAGCCGTCGGTCGAGGTCTATGTGGTCGGCGGCAAGAACGATGTCGGCCTGTATCGCAGCCTGCTGCAGCTCGGCGTGCGCGACTATCTGGTCAAGCCGCTGACGGTCGACCTGCTGATGCGCATGCTCGGCAAGTCCGAACCGCTGCAACAGGCGCGCACCGGCAAGGTCATCACCCTGCTCGGCACCCGGGGCGGTGTCGGTGTCAGCACCATCGCCACCCATCTGGGACGCTATCTGGCCAATGTCAGCCAGCGCCGGGTGGCACTGGTCGACCTGAACCTGCATGGCGGCACCGTCAATATCCTGCTCGGACTGGACAGCAATAACGGGCTGACCGATGTGCTGCAGAACGTGCAGCGGCTGGATACCCAGTACATGGAACGGACGCTGGTTGCCCACAGCAGCCGGCTGTTCGTGCTGTCGGCCGAACTCGATTTCGAGCAGGCGTTTCCGCTGCGCGCCGGCGCGGCCGCCGAACTGATCAATGTGCTGAAACAGCACTTCCACTACGTGCTGGTCGATGCCCCGCCGCCTGGCCTGTGCCATGGCGAACTGACCGAGGAAGCATTGACCCAGTCCAAGGTGGTGTACGTGGTTGCCGACCGCAGCGTCCACTCGGCGCGCAATATCGCCCGGCTGGTGCGCTATGCCGGCAACCGCGAAAACGAACCGGTAGTGTCGCTGCTGCTGAACCAGCCGGCGCCGGTCAGCGCCGCCCATGTCGCCAGCGCCGACCTTGCCGACGCCTGCCGGCGCGCGGTACTGCAGGAACTGCCGTATGACGCGCTGAGCGTGGCCACCGCCGAGAATCTTGGCGAGGCCCTGGCGGCGAAATCGACCTTCGGCCTGGCCATCGCCCGGCTGGCCGACGACCTCAGCGGCACGGCACAGAAACCGCAAGTGCTGTCGCGCTGGCGTCAGTTGCTGAAACGGGGAGGCTGAGCATGTTCGGACGCAAGCAGAACGAGGCGCCGGTCGCCGCTGCACCGGCCCCGGTTTCCCGCACGGGCAGTGCCGAGCCGGCGGCCGTGCCCGAGCGGCCGGTGGCGGTCGACGACAGCGAACTGCTGGTTCGTTCGTCCGAGTTCCACACCCTGCGCAATGCGGTGTTCGCATCGATGAACGTGTCGGTTGCGGTGCTGAAGACCCGCGAGCAGGTACGCAGCGATGTGGAAAAGATCGTCTCCGACCTGATCGACCACGAGCGCATCCGCATCACCACCCAGGAGCAGGGCCAGGCCGTCGACGAGATTCTCAACGACATGTTCGGCATCGGCCCGATCGAGCCGCTGCTGGCCGATGACAGCGTGACCGATATCCTGGTCAACGGCCCGGACCAGATCTATGTCGAACGCCATGGCCGGCTGGAACTGGCACCGCAGAAGTTCCGCGACAATGCCCACGTGGTCAATGTCGCCCAGCGCATTGCTGCGTCGATCGGTCGCCGGGTCGACGAAAGCAGCCCGATGGTTGACGCCCGGCTCGCCGATGGCAGCCGGGTCAACGTGGTGCTGCCGCCGCTGGCGCTGGATGGCGCCTGCATCGCCATCCGCAAATTTTCCAAGAAGAACATCACGTTCTCGCGCATGGTCCAGCAGGGCAACCTGTCGGCGCCGATGGCGAAACTGCTGGAAATCGCCAGTGCCTGCCGGCTGAATGTGGTGATTTCCGGCGGTACCGGCTCCGGCAAGACCACGCTGATGAATGCGATGTCACGCACCATCAGCAGCAATGAACGCATCCTGACCATCGAGGACGCCGCCGAACTGCAGCTGCAGCAACCGCACGTGGTCCGGCTGGAAACCCGGCCGGAAAACGCCGAAGGCCTCGGCCAGATCTCGCAGCGCGACCTGGTCCGCAACGCGCTGCGGATGCGCCCCGACCGCATCATTCTCGGTGAAACCCGGGGCGCGGAAGCGTTCGACGTGTTGCAGGCGATGAACACCGGCCACGACGGCTCGATGACCACGGTCCACGCCAACACCCCGCGCGATGCCATCACCCGGCTGGAAAGCATGGTGATGATGTCGCACGGCAGCCTGCCGCTGGTGTCGATCCGCCGCCAGATCGCCGGCGCCGTGCACCTGATCGTGCAGATCGAGCGCATGCGCGACGGCATGCGCCGCATTACCAGCATCACCGAAATCGCCGGCATGGAAGGCGACGTGATCATTACCCAGGACCTGTTCCAGTTCAAATACGATCCGAGCACCTATGGCGACGAGGTCAAGGGCAGTTTCGAGAGCTCGCGCATGCGTCCGGTGTTCGCCACCCGTGCGACCTACTACGGACTGGAAACAGCGCTGCTGGAGGCGATGCAGTCATGAACCCGGCCACCCTGAATCTGCTGACGCTGGCGGCATTCATCGCCGCGCTGCTGATCGGGCTGGCCGTGGTCTGGAGCCGCGACGCGTGGCGCCAGCGCCCGCCGCAGCGCATACGCGACCGCCTGTTTGCCAGCCTGGCGGAACGCATGGTCGATACCGGCGGCAGCGATGCTCAGGGAGGCGATGCGCTGTTCAAGCGCCGTCAGCAGGATGGCCTGTTGCAGCGGCTTGCCGCCCGCTACCTGGGTCGCCTGAAAACCGTCGCCGGACCGCGCGACAGCAAGATCCTGCTCGTAGTCATCATTCTCCTTACCGTTGCCGGCATGCTGCTGGCACCGCTGCTGCCGCTGGCGCTGTGGCAGTCGGCGCTGCTGGTCGCCGCCCTGCCACCGCTGCTTGCCGTGCTCGGCTACCGTTTTCTGGTCGCACGTTTCAACCGTCGCTTCCTGCACCTGTTTCCCGACGCGCTCGACCTGATCGTGCGTGCAGTGCGCGCCGGCATGCCGGTCGCCAAGGCCATCCACAGCGCCGGCGACGAATTTGCCGCGCCGATCAGCACCGAGTTCCGGCTGATGGGCGACGCCCTGCGGCTCGGCATCGACATGCAGCAGGTGCTGGAAGACGCCGATCGCCGCATTGCCATCTCCGATTTTTCGTTCTTTGTCGTCTGCCTGCAGTTGCAGCGCGAAACCGGCGGCCAGTTGACCGAGACGCTGGAGAACCTGTCGCAGATCATCCGTACCCGGCGCGAGCTGGGCCTCAAGGCCAAGGCACTGACGGCCGAGGGCCGTACCGCCAGCAAGGTGATCGCGGCCGTCCCGGTCTGCATTCTGGCCGCGCTGTGGGTCAGCAGCCCAGACTATATCGGTGTGCTGTTCCATACCGAGAGTGGTCGCCACATCCTGTGGACCGCCACTGCATTGGCAACCCTGGGCCTGCTACTGATCAACCGAATGTCGAAGCTGGAGACCTGACATGCCCATTGAACTGGATACTCTGGTCGATCTGCTGCTGTTCGCTGTCATTTGCGCCGCAGCGCTGTTCTATATCAGTGCACGTTCTGGCGTCGGCAATCGCGTTTCCACACGCCTGCGCACATTGACCGAAGCGCGCCCTGGCTCAAGCGCCAGCATCAATATGCCACCACTAAAGCGACTTCTGCGACGAGTAGCCAGGTTTGGCGACAGCCTGCCACTGTTTGATGCGATGCAGCGCACCCGGCTGGCCACTGTGCTGCGCCAGGCCGGGCTGCGTAGTCCACTTGCCCTGTCCATCCTGGCCTGTGCCAAGCTCGGCTGCGGAATGGCACTGGTGCTGGTACAGCAGACATCGGCACCCGACCTGCTTGGCACTACCCTGTCGATGCGCGCACTGGCCGGCATCGGTGCTTTTGTCATCGGGCTGATCCTGCCCGAGTACGCACTGAAGCACCGGGTAAAGAACCGGCAGCGGCAGATCGAGTCTGCACTGCCGAACGCGCTCGACCTGCTGGTGATCTGCACCAACGCCGGTTACAGCCTGGCCGCCAGCATGGGCCGCAGCGCACGCGAGCTGGAACGGGTGTGCCCGGCGCTAGCCGATGAACTCACAGTGACCACCGGCGAATTGCAGCTCAGCGGCGACAGCAACACCGCGCTGCGCAATCTCGCCGACCGGGTCGGCACGCCATCGGTGCGCAGCCTGGTGGCGACGCTGATCCAGGCCCAGCAATACGGTACGCCGATTACCCAGTCGCTGCGCATGCTGGCCCGAACCGAACGCAATACACGCATGCTGGCACTGGAGGAGCAGGCCGCCAAGCTGGCGACCAAGATCACTGTGCCGATGATCGTATTTATCCTGCCAACCGTGGTGCTGATTGCTGGCGGTCCCGCCGCACTGAACCTGATGTCCGCTTTTGGAGGCCGCTAATGTCCCGCGCATCCCTGCTGTTCCCGTTGCTGCTTGCCACCGCGCTGTCCGCTTGCGGCACCTATGCAGCTCCCTCGCGCACCGTGGCATCCAATCTGTCGTCGCCGGATGCCGACCTGCGCCTGGCGCGCAGTGCACTCGAAAGTGGTGACACCAGCATGGCGGCAACGCTGTTCGGCAAAGTGCTGGCCGCGACACCGGACTCGGCCCCGGCCCGCCTCGGTCTGGCTGACAGCCTGTTCCTGGCCAATGAACTGGAGCAGGCGCGCCAGGCCTATGCCGCCCTGCCGCCCCATGGCGCCGAGGCACGCGCAGCCACCCTCGGTCTGGCCCGCATCGACCTGCGCCAGCGCCAGCCGGACGCTGCCATCCCCCGCTACCAGGCGCTGCTGGCCCAGCGGCCCGACGATGCCCAGGCGCTGGCCGGCCTCGGCGTCGCCTATGACCTGAAAGGCGATCACGCCCAGGCACAGGCGACCTATCGCGCCGGGCTGGCCGCCCATCCGGCCGACATGGCGCTGCGCAACAATCTCGGCCTGTCGCTGATCCTGTCGCACCAGCCGCGCGCCGGTGCCAACATGCTGCTCGACCTGGCCAATGTCCCGTCCGCTCCGCCCCAGGGCCGGCAGAACCTGGCGCTGGCCTACGGCATGCTCGGCAATGCCGATGCCGCCGAGCGCATCCTGCAGATCGACCTGCCAGACAGCCAGGTACAGGACAATCTGCGCTTCTATCGTGCCGTGCGAGCCCGGCTCGGCCAGCAGGGCAAAGGCTCATGATCCGGCGCTGGCGCGACGACAGCGGCGCCTCAGCGCTCGAGTTCGCGCTGGTATCGCCCTTTCTGCTTTTGCTGATTATCGGCACGCTCGATATTGCAATCGCCATGCTGACCGACGGCTTCCTTGAACGCAGTGTTCGTGCCGCAACCCGACTCGGCATCACTACCTCCGTTCCGACAGGGAAAACCCGCGAAGAAGCGATCCGCGACATCATCTGGGCCGGTGTCGGCGACTGGGTTGGCAATCCGTCTCGGCTGCATATTGAAACCCGGGTCTATTCATCGTTTGCCAATGTCGGCCAACCGGAACCGTGTGGAGACGACTCCTACCAGAAAACAGGCACCTGTACCGGCAGTTTCACTGACATCAATGGCAATAACAAATGGGATCCGGACATGGGCCTCACTGGTGCCGGTGGCCGCGGCGACATCGTTTCATACCGGGTCTGGTTCGACCGTCCATCATTCACCGGCATCCTCAATCTGCTCAACATGGGCTTGTATCATTTTGAACGCCGCATCGTGATACAGAACGAATCATGAGCCGCTTATTCTTTCACTGCCGCAATGAACGTGGCGCAGCTGGCCTCGAACTGGCGATGCTCGCTCCACTGTTCCTGTGTATCCTGCTCGGCTTTTCCGAACTGCACCAATACCTGCGCGCACTCAGCATCGTTGAGCGCACCGCCTTCTCAATCGGCGACATGGTTGCGCAGCGGCCGAGCCTGCACGACAGCAACAGCCCCAGTGACAGCAGCAATATTGGCGTGTACTGGCAGGCAGCGGCGGTCAGTGCCCAGCCGCTGGATATGGCGGAAAACGGTATGGTGGTCATCACCGTGGTCAATGATGGCGGCGTGGCCAAACCAAAGATTGCCTGGCAGCGAAGCGCTCCTGGCTGGAAGTCCAAGGCAACGACGCAAATAAGTGCCGCAAAACCGCTGCCGGCCGGCTTTCCGTTCTATGCCAGGGACAATACCGTGGTCGTCGAAGTGATGTACACCTTCACCCCATTCCAGGCGCTGGCGCTGTTCCTGCCGAAGGACAAGCTTCCGACTACGGAGCTGTACCGGCGCGTGTATTTCCGCCCACGCTTCAACGATCTGGATACCTTCGAGTGATGACAGACCTTCCCTTGTCCATCCGGTGTCAGCGTGGCTCGGTGACCATCGTGTTTCTGTTCAGCATGATGTCAATCACGCTGAGCCTGTTTGCCGCCATCGACATCATGCGCTACAACCTGGTGCAGTCACGGATGCAAAGTGCGCTGGATTCGGCTGTGCTGGCCGCCGGTCGCAACCTCGGCAACCTTGGTAGCTCGCCTAATCAAGCCTCGCAGGATGCATGGAAGCAGGATGCAATCGGTTATCTGCGTGCCAACATGCCGGACGGCTATATGGGCAGCAGTTACGACATTGGCAAGGTTGTGGTCACGGTCAGTGGCGAAGCGCGTACCGGCCAGACGATCAGCATGCAAGCCACTGGCGAATTGCCACTGCTGGTCGCCGGCTTTCTGGTTACCAAGACCATGCCTCTGGTCGCCGGCAATACCGCAATGCGCAAGAACCGCCGCGATCTGGAGCTGGTGATGGTTCTGGACAATACCAAGTCAATGGACGACTCGGCTGGTAGTGGCCAGACACGGCTAACCGCATTGAAAAAAGCCGCCAACACGCTAGTGGATACCCTATTTGGCAATGGAGACACCGACTCGAATTTCAATATTGGGTTGGTACCATTTGCCAGTACGGTCAATGTAAGAGACGCAAGCGGCGCAAAACCTGTGCGCTGGCTCAAGAATGGGTCCGTCCAACCATTCACCTCGATTGGATCATGGGATGGATGCATCGTTGAGCCACAAGAAAGCAATGGTTTGCAGCCCAATCCTCCCAAAGTATTGTCTCCATCCAGCAAATCTTTCACTCCCTATTACAGCACCAATGTTGTCTCTAGCTATTGGGAGGCACGTTTTCAATTTGATAATGGCTATTGCGTTCCAAGTCCGACAACATTTCTTACCAGCAATGCAAAAACCATTAAGTCTGGCATCAATGCAATGTACGCCTATGGAGGTACAGCAATTGCAACGGGTACGCTATGGGGATGGAGGATGCTATCGCCAACCTGGCGAGGGAGCGATGGTTGGGGTAGCACTACGTTACCTCAAGACAGGGACAGTTTCCTGACTAAAGCAATGATTATCATGACGGATGGGAAAAATGGCCAATTGGGAGGATGGAGTGCAGCCCGTTTCAACCAATTTGGCACGCCAAAGCTGTCAGCGCTTCCCCCGCAAAAAAATGGTTATTACGTGGGTAATGTAGACAATTATGTGTCAGGTGACGGTGGCGCCAATCTGCCGCCATATGGCCGTCTGTATTTAAAAAACAACCAAAATTATGACGATTCGCAGGGCACCCTCGACAGGTTGCTGTTGGCAACCTGCTCTGCAGCCCGCAACGATGGAATCAAAATCTGGACCATCACCTTTGGCTCGGACGCCAGTAGCCCATCGATCCAGAACGTCATGCGCAACTGTGCCAGTGAAGCCTACTACCATGCACCGAGTGGGAGCGACCTGCAGACCATCTTCCAGAACATCGCCGGTCAACTGAGCGAACTGCGTCTGGTGAAGTAGGCACAACCCCAATGTCATTAACTTGATCTTGATCAAGATCAAGTCCGCGCTGAAATGACAAGGTATTAGACTCGCTTGCGTGGCCGGAACGGCCCGCGCAAGACGAGCCGCCTAACTTCATACAGACCCCCAGCCCGGGCCGGGACAGACGGAAAACCATAATAATCATGATTTTTACTGGACGACGAGAACGCGCCGCGCTGACCGAGCGCAATGAGCAATTGACACAACGCGCCGCCGAGCTGGAGGAGGACCTGGTCCAGGCGCGCGCCGAACTGGCCGATGCCCGGCTGCAACTGGACGAACACGAACGCCGGCTGGCCCGTCAGGGGGCTTACAACGCCGCCCTCGGTCGCTGCTGTGACAGCGTCGAGGCCATCCGCGCCTCGTTCGCCGAACTGGCCGGACAGCTCGACCACGAATTCGATACCGCCTGTGAAGCCACGCAGACGCTGAGCAGCAGCGAAACTGCGCTGAGCGGTATTTCCGACAGCTTTGACCACATGGTCAGCGCCCAGTCCGAGACCGCAACCCGCATCGATACCCTGTCCGAACACTCGGGCAATATCGGCCGCTTCGTGCAACTGATCCACGACATTGCCGACCAGACCAATCTGCTGGCGCTGAACGCAGCGATCGAGGCTGCGCGTGCCGGCGAGCAGGGACGCGGTTTTGCCGTGGTGGCCGATGAGGTCCGCAAGCTGGCCGAACGCACCAGCCAGGCCACCAGCGAGATTGCCACCCTGGTCAACACCATCGTCACCGGTACCCAGGACGCACGCCACCAGGTGGAAAGCACGGCCGAGCAGGCCCGCGCCTATCACGCCACCAGCCTGGAAACCACGCATACCGTCAACGTGCTGGTTCGCCACAGCGGCAAGATGGCCGGCGCCATTGCCGAAGCGGCGCATGCCAGCTTCCTCGATATCGTGCGTCTCGACCACTTTGCCTTCAAGCTCAGTATCTACAAGGCCTTCCTCGGCCTGGTCAAACTGGACGAGCACGATATCTGCAGCCATCAGCACTGCCGGATGGGCAAGTGGTACTACGACGGTCGCGGCGCGCAGCAATGCGGTGACAGCGCCGTGTTCCACCGTCTGGAAACGCCGCACCAGCAGGTGCACGAATATGGCCGCAATGCGGTTGCAGCGCTGAACGCCGGCGATTTCAAGCACGCGGCGGACGCACTGGCCGCGATGGAAGACGCGTCCAACCACGTGACCGAGCTGCTGGCGCAACTGGCCGAGGCCAGTTGCATGCAGACCCGGCTGCAGGCCGCGACCGGCAAGTAACCCCGTGCGGCGGGCCGGATGCGGGACAGGTGATATGATGACTTTATCCCCTGCCCCGCTCCAGCCGCCGCATGAACCTGCCCGCCGACTTCTTCTCCCCCCCGATCCTGCTGACCGCCGGTGCCGGCGCGCTGGCCGTGCTCGGTCTGGCGGCGACCCGGGTGCGCTGGCGCAAACTGGACCCGGTGGCGCTGAATGCATGGATGGGCGCCTGCGTCGTCATCATTCTGTTCTGGCAACTGAGTGGCGGTTTCAAGCCAGGGCTGTCGTTCCATCTGCTCGGCAGCACCGCATTCACCCTGCTGGCCGGCCCGTGGATGGCCATGATCGGCATGGCCATCGTGCTGCTTGCCCTGGCCGCCTGGGGCACGCTGGACTGGGGGTCGCTGGGGCTGATTTTCCTGATCTGCGTCGCCTGCCCGGTCACGATCACCGGCGTGGCCCTGCGACTGGCGCAGCGCTTCCTGCCGGCCAATTATTTCATTTATCTGTTTCTCAACGCCTTTCTGATCGGCGGCGCCAGCTTCTTCGCCAGCGCACTGCTGCTGGTCGCCACGCTGGGCCTGGCCGGCGCCTATCCGGCCGACGAGCTGCTGTACGACGTGCTGCCGTTCTATTTCCTGCTGTCCTGGTCCGAGGCGTTCACTACCGGCCTGATGATGTCGATCTTCGTCGTCTACAAGCCGCACTGGGTCGCCACTTTCGACGACCGCCGCTACCTGTACAACAAACCCCCTCTTTGATGCCGGAGTCCGCATGACCGCCTTGCCGAGTTTCAGCCTGCGCTTCTGGCCGGTCTGGCAGCGCAATTTCCTGGTGTGGAAAAAACTGGCCGTGCCGTCGGTACTCGGCAACCTTGCCGATCCGATGCTGTATATGCTCGGCCTCGGTTTCGGCATCGGCAGCCTGCTGCCACAGGTCGACGGCGTGCCGTACCTGCAGTTTCTCGCTGCCGGCACGCTGTGCTATTCGACCATGAACAGCGCCACCTTCGAGGCGCTGTACTCGGCGTTCTCGCGCATGCACGTGCAGAAATCCTGGCTGGCCATCATCAACGCGCCGATCGACATCGACGACGTGGTGCTGGCCGAATGGCTGTGGGCAGCCAGCAAGAGCGTACTGTCCGGACTGGCGATCTTTCTGGTCATGTGGGGACTGGGCCTGACGCGCCTTGCCGACGCGCCATGGCTGATGCTGGTCGTGCTGCTGGCCGGCCTGACCTTCTCCGCCATGGGGCTGGTAATAACCGCGCTGTCGCCGAGCTACGATTTCTTCATGTACTACTTCACCCTGGTCATCAGCCCGATGGTGCTGCTGTCCGGCGTGTTCTACCCGGTCGCCCAGTTGCCCGGCTGGTTGCAGACCGTCGCCGGCGCCCTGCCGCTGACCCAGGCCATCAATCTGGTCCGGCCGGTGGTCAATGGCGGCTGGCCGGTGTCGGTGCTGCAGCCGGTGCTGATCATGGTTGTTTATGCGGCTGCCTCGTACTGGCTGGCCGTGGTGCTGATCCGCCGCCGTCTGGGACGCTGATGTCAGCAGGCGGCGGATCTGGCATTCACTAGCGCTTACGTTGTCACTGCGGCCAGTCGATATGCTGCGGGAACCCCGGTTGCAGTGGTAGGTCGCGGAGTGCCTGCCGGTAAGCGCGGACTTCGGCCAGTTGCCCGGCGCTGATCGGGTAGTCCGGCATCAGCAGGTAGTCGGTGGCGGTGATCAGGGCATCGCGACGGGCGCGGGCAGCGTCAGCCAGGGCATCGTCGTCCGGGGCTGGCGCATCGCACAGTACCGGATGACCATGCTCGTCGGCCTCGATGCGCTGGCCGGCGGACTGGCCTGCGAGCAGTGCGGCGTGCTCGTCGTGGGTGATTTCGATGGCATCAGCGGGAATATTGTCACCATGGATTTCCCGGTTATAGAAACCGCACTTCGATTTTGAATAGAACATTTTCATCCCTCAAATCCCGATAGAAATGACATTGAAACTGACACCGGCACCTATTGCTGCACCACTATTGGAGTCCACCAGATTGAATGAACGCTGCGACGGGGTATCCACTGCGCCCCCCTGGATGACAACTTTGGCATTCGGAGACCCGGGAACTTCGCCCAGTGCCCTGACAGGGTACGAGATGGGGTATGTCCAGGTGGCGACACCGCCGGCTGTGGTGGTCAGTTTCCCCAGCTGGATGATCATGCCCCCCGGCAATCGCTGATAGCCATTCACGGTCAGCGACTGATTCGCTCCCAGGAACGCCGCAAACGGCACCTTGTCCGACCGCAGCTTGCTGACCTCGGTCGCCAGTTGCGCCGCATCGGCCGCACCGGGATTGACCGCCGCACCGAACAGGCGGATGACCCAGCAGCCGGTGACGTTGAGGGGGCGGGTCTCGGCGCCGCCCACGGAAGATGTGCCGGTCATTTGGCCTCCGCCAGCGTAGGCCAGTGACGTCCCGGATGACGAACTGATGGGGAACTGCAGGTTGCCATACGGGATGGTGTGCACATGCGACCGCAGCTCGTCCGGCTGAATCACCCCATCCGCCCCAGCCGACAGCGCCCCATCCCCGCGCATGAACACCGCCCCGAGACTCCCCGCCGACTTGCCGTTGTAGTCCGGCAGCCGGAACGTGGTCGCCCCATCCCCGGCCGTGAACTTGCCGCGCTCGGTCGGCGTGGCCAGCCAGGCGGCGTCGGTGACAACCGGCACATTGCCGGCGGCGATGCCGGCCCAGGCGTCCGGGTACAGGCTGCGCGACAGCGCCTGGCCATCGGCCGGCGCGTAGCCAGCCGGAATCGCGGCACGGTTCGGGCACCACAGCGGAAACAGCAGCGGCAGGCCGGTATTTTTGCTCATGGCCTTGCTGACGAAGCCGGTCGTGGCGAGCTGGTCGGTTGCCGTGCCGGCCGCCGCGGTCGGTGCGACCGGCGTGCCGGTCAGGACAGCGTCGTGCTTGCTGGCAAACGTCTCGGTCAGCAGCGACTTGATCTGGTCGTCACGGGCCGGGTCGAGCGTGCCGCCGAGGCCGGTGACGACGTTTTCCAGTTCATTCGCCACGCTATTCAGCCAGCTGGCGGAGACGATGGTTCCCAGTTCCCCGGTGGACGGGGCGCCGTCATGGAACAAGCCATCCGGCGTATTGATCTGTTGCATTGAAGCCTCTCAATCAGGATTGATATGCGAAGTACACAAAGGTGTGCGCCGGTTTCAGGTCGTTCATCACCGCCTCGATGACCGGGTCACCAAACGCGGTCAGGCGTTCGCCGGCGGCAGACTGGCCGGCGCGGAAGCGGTAGACGAGTTGCTGTCCGCCATGGACGATCACCTGCCATACCCAGTGGATGTCGGCCGCCCACAGCCGGTCGCCGGCGCGGTTGATGCCGGCGCGGAACGGCTGGGGTTCGGCGATGGTGATGCGGTAGCCCATGCCGGCCGCCAGGCGGATGAAGTACGGGATGCTGAGTCCGCCGGTTTCGGCCAGCTTGGCCAGCACGTTCTGCAGGCGCTGCTGGTAGGGCATGTCGACCGACGGGGTGATGCCGCACACCCGCTCCCAGTCCGGCAGCAGTTGTTCGGCGAAGAACGGCGTCACCGCACCCCGGACCCGGCCGGCGCCGGTCTGCGTGGCGTCGAGCGCGCCGCCCTCGGCCCGCAGGCCGGCACGCAGCGCGCTGCCGTCCGGGGCGTAGCTGACCGGAGGCAGCAGCAGGGTCAGTAGCTCGCGATGTCCGCTCATTACAGCGCCCCCACCGTGACGTTGCCGAGGCGAACCCACTCGACCTTGCCGGCGTCGACCAGCGGCACCACATTGGCCGTCGGCTGGACGATGGCGCGGTCGACCACGCCGGGCAGGTCGGAGACCAGCGCCTCGATGCGGCTGCGGATCACGCTGTCACCGGGCGAAAGCTGGTTGAAGTAGCCGGCCAGCGCGGTCTGGATCTGGGCCTGGGCGGCGGGCAGGGTCAGCCCGGACAGGGAGACCCGGATGTCGATGTCGATGGTCTTCGGCGTCGGTGCCAGCACCAGGCTGTTGCGGGCGGTAACCGGCCGCAGGTCGTCGATATGCGCCTGCACGGCGGCCAGCGTGGCATCGGACGGCAGCGCGCCGCCGGCGGTGATGACCACGTCAACGGTGCCGAGGCCACGGCGCAACGGGTACACATAGGCGGCCGAGACGCCGGCGACTTCCATCGCCCAGCGCCGGTAGTCGTACTTGTTGCCACCGGCCGGCGGGCGACGGATCAGTTCCAGCAGGCGAGCCAGCAGTTCGCTGTCCGATTCTTCATCGACGCCGCCGGTCATGTCATGCAGGACAGCCTGGCTGGATACGCCGGATGGTGCCGCGGTCAGCTCAACGGTCGTGTCGATGCCGACATTGCCCACGGTACCGGCGCTGGCGGCGGCAATGGCGACGCTGGCCTTGCCGGCCGCATCAATCGCTGCCGCCCGGGTGGTGACATAGCTCTGCTCGCCCAGCCGGGCGGTCAGACCGGCCGGCAGTGCCGCACCCGGCGTGCCGGTCACCTGCAACACCCCCTGAGCCGCCACCGCCGGCTTGCGGCTCAGGCCGCGCACGCGGGCGTGCAGTTCCAGGTACTCGCGGTCGGCGGTGTCGGGAAAAATCTGGCGCACGATCCAGGTCTGGTGCTGGTACAGCCCCTCGACCGCGCTGGCCACCGAGGTGGCGCGGATGAAATAGTCGCTGTCGGCGCCGGTGTCGGCGTCGGGCAGCTGGTTCTTGATGTCGCGCAGCAGGGCGTCGCGAATGCTGGCGAAAGCGGGTACGGTAAACGGCATCAGGCCACCTTCACGGGATGTTGGAAGTGATGGAGACGACCGCTGGCGTCCGTCACCCCGATCTGCAGCGCCAGCCAGCCGGTCGACGGCGTGTCGGGCCGCGAGGTGGTGACGTCGATCAGGGTGGCGCGACCGTCCTTGAGCAGGGGGGCCAGCGCTTGTTCGCTGTACTGGCGGGCCAGTACGGCAACGCGGCTGACATCCTTCTCGCGCTGCAGTTCATGCAGGCGCGAGCCCAGCGTCGGATCGGCCCAGTAGCTGCCGAGCGGCGTCATCAGCCGCAGGTAGACTGCGTTGGCCAGGGTGTCGGTGCGGGTACCGGCGTAGTCGCCGGTTTGCGGGTCGATAAGAGCGTCCATGAACCGATTGTGCCGGGCGGCCCGGATGGCGCTCAGTTGGGTGCTTTCAGTGCACAGCGACAGCCGGCCATAAATGCAGAAAGGCAGCGCATCGCGCTGCCTTTCTGCATCGGGTATGGCACAGCCTAGTTCGGCGCGCCGGTCACGCCGCCGGAGTCGCCCGGGTGGGTGTGGCTCATCAGGCTCTTGCCGCCGGCCACCACGTCGGCGGTCGCGATCAGCCCGCCGGTGATCGCCGCACCGCTGCCGCCCTGCAGCGCCATGCCGCCATTGCCGCTGAACTGGCCCTGGGCGGTCAGCTGGGCGCTGGTGGTCAGCATCGGCGTGTTGAAGTCGGCCTTGTCGCTGGCATTGACCTCCCACTGCTTGCAGTTGACGCGGAACACGTCGCACTCGGTCTCGATCACCCGTCCGCGCTTCAGCACGATTTTCGCGCCCTCGTCGGTGTACAGCGCCACTTCGCCGGCTTCGAGCGCCTTCAGCCGGTAACTGCCGTGCTCGGTGGCGATCACGATGCCGTGGCTGGTTCGTCCGCCGATCGGCAGCACCACCGCCATCGTTCCCGGCAGCGGGTTCGAGGTAAAGCCGTAGTGCTGGAACAGTTCGTTGTCCTGCAAGCGCTCGCCGGCCAGGCCGTCAGCCTGGACCAGTTGCGTGGCCGATGCGCTGTCGGCGCGCGTCAGCACGCCGCGAAACGCCTGGCGCACGCCCGACATTGCCCGCTGGATTCGTTGGTCCACATCATTCCACATCATGTTCTCCTGTCATTTCTTGCTGCCGCGTCTGGCGCGGCGGGTCCATTTGCCCGGATCGGCATCCACGACCCATACGCCGTCCTCGACCAGGGTCAGCGTGGTGGTCGCCTGCTGCTCGCGTCCACCCTGGAACTTGCGCGACATCAGGAAGTACTCACCGTCGATGTCGTGCGGCTCGCACAGCACATGGATGCGCTGGCCCGGTTCCCACAGCACGCCGTCGCTGGTGCGATGGCCACTGACCACGGCGGTCAGCGCAAAGCTGCCGCGCCGGGCATCCGCCATCAGCTTGCGGGCGGCCAGTCCGGCCAGCACGTCGTTCTCGACGTCGTTTCTCGGCCGGATCAGTTCACGCTGCAGTTTCAGCTCTGGGTTGGTCGCCACTCCCTTGATGGCATGCTTGCCAGCGTTGAGCGCATTGCCCTGCGACTGACCGAGTACGGTGATCTTCGAATACAGCCCGGTCATGTTGCGACGGCGTTTCAGGCTGACCAGGTTGTTGCCACGGCCGGCGCGGCGCATCACCAGGCTGGCCACCGGTGGCTGGCTGTAGTCGGGGCCGTCGATCACCAGCGTGCCATCCGGCTGGAACCACGCCCACAGGCCGTTGGCTTCGACCAGCTTTTTCAGCAGGTCCCAGGCGGTCGAGCCGGGTTCGACGTCGACTTTCTCCAGCCGCCGCGCATACTTCGGATCGAACTGGATCTTGTCGATACCAAGCGGCCGGACGACATCGGCCATCAGCTCGGCCAGCGTGATCTGCTTGCGGTTCAGCAGCGGTGCGGAGCAGTCGACCAGCACGCCGCCGAGGTCACGACCGCTCAGCATCAGCGTGTGGCCGCCCTTGTCGATCGACTCTTCGATCTCGTCGATGTAGCCGGTCATCACCGTGTCGGCACCAACGCGCACCTGGATGGTGGCGCCGATGTCGACAATGGCCGGCACTTCGCCCCGTGGCAGACCCAGCGTCACATGCCAGGCATCGGCAATCGTCTCCAGATTGGAGTCCAGGTCATAACTGCTCCACTGGCTGTGGACCTTGCCGCCGATCAGCAGCGATACGGTGTTATCGGGCGTAGGCATTCAGCGTGTCTCCGGTCTGCAGGCCATTGGGGTTGATCAGGGTCGGGTTCAGCCGGGCCAGTTCGCCGGCGCGGCTGTAGTCGCCGTACCAGCGGAAGGCCAGCAGGTGCAGGTTGCCCGGCGCCTCGACGCGGCGTGTCACCAGCGGCGGCAGCACGTCGATCACGGACACGGCCGCACGCTGCACGCCGAGTGCGGCATCCTTCAGCGATTCGGTCACCGGGCGGGCGGTCTCGACCGGCAGCAGGTCGCGCCAGGCATCGATGCTCGCCTGCAGCGATTCGCGCACGTCATTGCTGATCTGCTCGATCTCCTGCGGCGACAGCGTTGGCTGTTCGGCTTCGGCCGCAAAAATCTGCCCGGCGGTCTCGGCCAGTGCGGTCGAGGCCGCCACCCGCACCATGGCCGTCACCAGCGCGACATCGTCGGCATGGGCGCCGACCGGCTGGACGGCGGCATTCGCGGCAGCGGAACCCGAGCCGCTGCTGCCGGCCGTGGTCGACACCGTGCCGGCCGCGACCCGGGCCGGCAACTGGACCACGCCATCAAACTGGCGCACCAGGCTTTTCCAGTCGGACAGCACCGCGCCGCTGCCGAAACCGCACTGCTCGGCCATGCCGCGCATCATGCCCACCACATCGCTGGCGAAGGCGCGCGGGTAGTCGATCATGTCCAGGGTAGTGCCAATCACGCCGCTGATCTGGCTGCGGATATTGCTCAGCGTGCCGGTCAGCACACTGCGCAGCGCGTTCAGCCGTGCCAGGTTGTTCTTGATTCCCTTCAGTGTGTCGAACACCGACGAGAAGGCTCCGGCGCCGTTGCCGAAGGCAGCCGACATCAGCAGGGAAATCACGTCGGCCAGTTGCAGCGGCAGCTGGCGGACGAAGAACGGGTTGCCCGGCGTGGCCTCGGTAAAGTTCAGCACCACCGTGCACGAGTCCGGCGTTTCGCCTTTGTGGGAGATGGTGTAGCCGGTCGGCAGCGCGTCCTTGATGCTGCCGAACACCGGGTGGATCAGTTCACCGGTCCCGCCCTGGTCCAGCACCGCCAGCAGGGTCTGCAGCCGCGATTCATAGCTGTCGCCATGGAAGAAGGCCGTGATCTTGACCGTACGCGCCTTGCGCCCGAGGTCCTCGACGTCGGCGCCGTCCAGGTACGGGTATTCATGGCTGGCCACGGCGCGGCTGGCGCTGTCCTCGGTTTCCAGGCAATCGAAGGGCACGCCACGGAACGACGCGTCGAGCAGGGTGTATTCCCAGGCCATTATTGTCTCCTTGCGTTGCGGGTGTTGGCTTCGGTGACGATGGAGAAGATCTTGTCAGCCAGCCCATGGAGGTTCACGCTGATATTGATGTTCTGCATGGTGCTGCCGGCTTTCTGTGCACTGTTTGCTGCCCGATCGAGCCGGGGTGAACGCGGCGTCTCGCCCAGACCAAAGCGGCCTGCGGCCTGCCGTTGCAGGGCCGGGTCGAATTTGCGGACGGCCTGTTGCGGGCTGGAAATCGGGAGCGGTTTGAAGACCGGCGGACTGATGTCCTTGCCGAAGCGGGTGACAGCCATTCGCCTGGCCGTTTTTTCGTGATCTTCCTTGGTGACCTTGGACGCGATGTAGCCCAGCGCAGCGGCCCATGCGACGCCCCCGGCCGCCGCCTTGTATGGCATCGGAACCATATTGAATGCCTCGCTGGCAGCCCCGGTCAGCACAGCGCCTCCGAACAATGCCCACGGATCGTCCATTTTTATTGGCATGAGCTTGTCCCAGCCCTCGCGCACCAGCGTGACGGGAGGGGCAAGCTTGTCCCGCTCGGCCTGGACTTCACGCATCCTGGTCTTGCCGTTATCCGAGTTTTTGAACGCCGCCAGTTCGGCCTCGAGAGGCTTGGCTGCGGCGCTTTGGGATGCCTGATCCATCCGGGCACGGATGGCCGCAGTCCGACTGCTCATCGCGACCAGTGTTGGCACCAGCGAGGGGTTGGTAATGCCGGCCTTTTTCAGCGATGCCTCGGTTGTCAGGCCTTTTTTCGCCAGCGCATCCGAAAGGCCAAGGATGCCGTCCACCCCATTCTCGCCGGTGAACTTGCCATCCTTCACATACCGGCGGGTATTGATGCCGGTAACCTGGCCGATCTGCTTGAGCACTGTCGGATCAGCCAGATTTCTCAGCCCGTGCGCAGCCTCCGCTGCCGCCCATTTCGGATCGTTCTTGCCGGACGAGCGCATCAGTTCCGGCAGCAGCGAAGCGGTCAGGTTCAGCCCTTTCTCGCCATTGATACCGACGGCAGCAGCTTCCTGCCACAGGGTCGAATCCCCGCGTGAAAGTTGACCGATATCGATGTTCCTGCTCTTGCGGTGGACCTGAAGCAGGTTGTGCACGGCACCCACCCGCGAACGGTCGATGCCCATCTGTTGGGACAGTGCGAGATCCATGCCGGCCACATCGCTCGGCGCGACCTGATAGACCGTCGCGGCACGCCCGCTTTGGCGCGTACTCTCTTTGTTGTCTGCTGCTGCGTACCTGGCTTTGTTGAATACTTCGGCCGCGCCCAGCATGTCTTTGGAAGGTTGATAGGCGTCGGGAGACAGCCAGTCCACAAACTGGCCCAGTGCCTCGGCTTCCCTGGCATCCAGCGAGGCATTGGCCGCCCGCAAGGCCTTGACTCTCGCCCAGTACTCCCGGTTCGCCTTTGTGCTCTCGGCAAGCCCAATCATTTGCCCCGGCACAGAAATGGCAGTCATTGCCCCCGAGAGCACTTTCGGGGCCCAGCGGGAATTATTGAACTTCCGGATGGCGGCCAGTTGCGGATCGTTGTCGGAATTAATCTCTTTTACAGCCGAAGAGGATGACTGTTTACTCATAGCATTCTTGACCTGTAGGTAATGGAAAGGCGCGCGGGCTTTCACCCGCGCCCTTCCGTTGCGACCATTCCCCGTCACTTGCCTTCGGCGGGAATCCGGCGGCGTTGCGATGTGACGCGGCGACCGGCAGCAGAGGCGCCGGCGCCGTTGTCCTCATCGGCGACTGCCCGCGACATCGCCAGCAGGTACAGCCACTCGGCTTCGGTCAGTTCGACAGCTGGCTTGCCAAACACCGCACCAGCCTTTTCAGCGTGGCGGTACTTGAAGCGTTCAAACGCGCTGTCTGTGGCGTTTTTTTTACCTCGTCGAGCAAGGCGTCAAAGGCGTCGTCGCTCATCCGCGTCGGGCTGTAATCGCGCTCGAAGCCCAGGTACTCGTCGAGCAGGAAGACCTTCTGTTCGCGGGTCAGCGTTTCCGCCAGCTGGTCGGCCGACTCGAACACCGGCTTGCCGGTCTCCGGGTCGAGCACGGCCTGCGCCAGCAGCAGGTCGGCCAGATGCCGCTCGTACAGCTCGCCGCTGGTCGGCGTCAGCTCGACATCGGCAAACGCCTGGTGAGCGGCCAGGCCGGCTGCGCCATAGTCCTTTTCGGACAGCAGGCGCAGCGTCAGGCTGGCGTCACCGAGCGTGACCGGATGGCGGACATCGCCGGCGTGCTTGAGCTTTTCCAGCAGGGTCATGGTCATTCGATCACCCGGCGCAGCGATTGCAGCTTCAGCGTGCGACGGCCTTCGCTGTCGACAGTGAACTTGTTGCCGATTTCAATCACGAAGCAGTCGAGGTAGCTTTCGCGCTGGCCGTCGCCGGTCGCCGGGTAGATGGTCAGCTTGGCCTTGTCGATCGCTTCCCAGTCGAGGTCGCCGGACAGCGGGATCGCCACGGTCAGGTCGAGCGAGTATTCGGCAACGCCCTTCGAGTAGCCCTTGGCACGGCCGCTGCGGGTCATGGTTTTCACCAGCTTGCGGCCGGTCTTGGTGACGACATTGAGGTCGATGACTTCGATTTCCTTGCCGTCGACTTCCAGCGCCATGGCGCCGGCGTATTCCTGAAGTGCCATTTGAATTCTCCTGATGGGTTGGGGGCGGTCTTTCCGGACCGGGTGGCCGCCCCCGGGTGGTGGTTACAGCAGCAGGTCGATGCGACCGGCGAACACGTGCAGACCGTTGACCACGTCGACCGGGATCTTGGCGTCGAGGCGGTTCACGTCCTGGCTGTCGCGTTCGACGATCAGGCCGGCCTTGTTGGCGTCCACCGCTTCGACGATTTCCAGCTCTTCCAGCTTGTAGAGCACGTCCAGCAGCTCGGAGCGGACCTTGTCCGGCGTGCGCTCGCTGAGCTTTTCGCGCGGGAAGCGCAGGCTGATGCGTTCGCGGCAGGCCTTGCGGACGTAGTCCAGGGTGCGGATGGTGGTGATGTCGAGCAGCGCCACGTCGTCGACGCCTTGCGGGTCGCGGGTGTAGGTGCTGATGGCACGCACGATCTGCACGCGGTCGCCGGGGCCGACTTCCAGCGGGGTCAGGCCGTGGTACAGCGCGTTTTCCTGTTCGGTGCGACTCGGCCACTGGTCGATGCCGGTCACGTCCAGGCCCTTGATTTCCAGGGTGTTCAGCGGGCGGGCCGGGTCTTCCTCGAAGGCGAGCACGGCGGCGTAGCCGGCGGCGATTTCAGCCGGCAGGCGCACCGAGCCACGGTGCCAGGCACCGGTGACGCGGCCGCTGTTGATCAGGCCGGCCAGGGTGGAGCCGCTGGCCAGGCTGCCGGCATGGCCGAACACGCCGACCGCGCCGCGCTGTTCCATCGGACCGGAGACGAACTCCAGGTGGTCGCGGATCGCACCCAGGCTGACGCTGTCGGCCAGCGGGCTGACGATCAGGTTGTGACCGCCAGCCACGACGGCGGCCAGGGCCGGCGCCAGGTCCGGATCGACGGCGCCATGGGCCATCGCCACCACGGTGGCGGACACGCCCGGGGCGGTAACCGCGCTCTTCAGCACGATGCCGTTGCCGAAGCTGCCCTTGTGGCGGGCGGCCAGCGTCAGCACGCCGGCTTCGACCGTGGCGGTCAGCGGCAGGTCGGCCTTCTTGTCCAGCGCGACCTTGAGCGCGGTGGCGATGGCGGCAGCGGTGTCGCCGCTGACGACGGCGACGTCGACGCGGGTCGCACCGACCGACAGGCTGACCACGCCGGCGCCGGTAGCCGGACCGGTCACGGTGACGGTGCCGGTGGCAGCCACGGCGGCTTCGGCGTCGTCGACGGCGATCACGGTCAGTTGCAGGTACGGATTGGCGGTGATGGCGGCGCGCGCCATCAGGTGGGCGGCGGAACCGCGACCGAACAGCTGTGCGGCCTGCTCGTCACTGAACACGTCGACCGGTGCCAGCGCCGGCTGGGTGCCGGTGGCCAGGCGCTGGCCGATGGCCAGTACCTTCTGCAGGTTGCCCGGCAGGGTGCGCACGGCCAGTTTGGTGTTGAACTCGAAATACTTGCCCGGTTTGCGGATGCTGGCCGGGATGCTGTCGAAACTGATGTTCGGGCTGGCCATTACGCGGCTCCTTTCTGTTGTTGCACTACGTGCGAATCGTGGGTGTGACCGGTGAAGCCGGACGCGGCGTCTGCTTTCATGCTTCGCTCCTGGTGGAAATGAGATCCCGGGCGTCGGCGACGCCATCGTCCGGGGTCAGGTGGTAGTCGAGTCCGGTACGCAACCAGTCCGGGGCGGGCTGTTCCAGCCGGCCGGCGTATTGCGCAAAAATCCTGTCCGGCTCGGCCGGGTGTTGCGGGGAAGGCCAGTGGCCGCGCGGCAGCGCGTCCTCGATCCAGGCGGTCTGGAAATCGCAAGCGAATACCGACAGCGCCTGGGCGCTGGTCTGCACGCCGGACAGCGAACGCACGCGGCCCGGCAGCAGCGCATCGATCGGCAGGCCAAGGTCCTGGCCCGACAGCAGCCGGCGCACCGCGTAGACCAGCGGATAGCTGCCGACTTCGCCCGGACCGGCGCCGCCATGGCGGCCGGCGGCCTCGCCACGCACACTGCGGTCGGCGACCATGACCACGAACTGCCCGGTCGCCCTGAATTTCTGCCGGCTGGTGCCGTGCGCTACGGTCTGGCTGATGCCGCCGAAGGTCACCCACGCGGCCGGAAAGCGACGGATTGCGTCCGGCAGCGATTCGTCCAGTTCGCCGCCATAGCTGCCGACCTCGCGCACCAGTTGTCCCAGCCCCTGCCGCAGTCGCTCGATGATGGCGTTCTCGGTCCGGATCAGGATCATGGCTGCGTGCTCCCGCCGGCCGGCAGGCGGCCCAGCGTCAGCGTGCCGGCCGCGACCAGTTCGAGGAAACGCTGTGCGTCGCGGAAGCGCTCGCGGATGTCGAGGCTGGTCTGGGTGGCGGCGCCGCACAGCCGGTAGCGGGCGATATCGCACGCATAGCCGGTCAGGATCTTCGGCGTGGTGGCAAACGGCAGCGGGTAGCGCACGGCCAGGTAGCCGTCGATTTCGCTGCTGGCGCTGTCCAGCGCCCGGGCCAGTACGGCGTCGTCGATGCGACCGCTGTTGTTGCGGTCGGTCAGCGCGATCACTTCCGCTGCGCCGAAACGCAGCACCATGTCGTCTTGGGTCGCGTACACGTTCAAGCCTCCTTGCCGGACGCGGTACGCCGGTCCGGGATGGGTTGCGCCGTCGATGCGGCGAGGGAGAAATATCGATGTGCCATGCCGTGCAGTGTGCCGCCCGGCCCCGGGTGGCCGGCAGCCGGGCGCCTTCAGTAGGCTGACGACCGGGTCGGCGCGAACGACGGGCAGCAAAAAGGGCTGCCCCTGGAGGGGACAGCCCTTTTCTTCCTGCCGGATGCGGTATTCAGCCGATTGCGCGGCGGACCATTTCGACGGCCAGTGCGGTGCCGATGGCGACGATGCCGCCGCTGATGGCGCCGACCCGGGCCGCCTGCTGCTCGACATGGCGCAGGCGCTCGTCCATGGCGTCGAGACGCTCGTTCTGGCTAGCCTGACTGGCGACAATCATGTCCAGCTTGCCTTCGATGCGCCCCAGCGCGCGGGTCAGTTCGTTGTGTTCATCGGCCATCGGCTTCTCCGTTGTTCGTGGCGGGCCTGGCAGGCGACGCAGCGGGTGCAGCCCGGCACGGCGGCACGGCGTGGCACCGGGATTTCGCCGTCACAGTCCTCGCAGTGCTCCTGCCCGGCGCCGGCATGGCCTGCGCGATGCGCTGCCAGCGCCGCCTCGCGCTGCCGCGCCTCCAGCGCCTGGGCGCGGTCGTAGTAATCGGTCATTCGGGGGTCTCCGCGCCCGGCTCGCCATGCAGGCGAAGGAAGGCGCTCAGTTGGGCGTCGAGCTGGCGGCACCACTGGCCGTAGTCGGCGGCGTGTTCAAGGAGGTCGGCCGCCGGTAGCCCGGTGTCGGCGCCGGTGGCCGCACCGGCTTGTGCAGCATGTCCGGCGTCGGCTGCGGGCACAGCCGGATCACGTTCGGGGTAGCCGAGGGCGGCGCGGTAGACGCGCAGGCTGTCAGGGCCGAGGCCAGTAAAGCGGTCGCCATCATGACGGGTCGCATCGTCGATTCTCCGGGTCAGTTCGCGCCGGCTGTCGGCCAGCCGGGCGCGGGTTGCAATCAGTTCCCGTCCGGTCTGCTGCGCCAGCGCATCAAGGCGCTGCTGCTCGATCAGCGCCGCGCCCAGTTCGGCGGCGCGGGCATCGGCCATGGTCTGCAGCGCACGGGCATGGCTGGCGTCCTGGCTGGCCAGCCTGGCCTGCCAGTCACTGGCAGCATGGCGGCGGCCGGCATCGAAGCCGAACCAGCCGGCCACGGCCAGCGGCAGCAGCAGCGCGCCGACGCGCAGCGCAAGCGACAGCGGGGTGGGTTTCAGGTCGAACATCGGCAGTCCTTTCAAGTCGTTGGCGGGTCCTGCGGCCGGGGCCGGCTGCGCCAGGCGGCGATCAGCCGCAGCGCGGCGGCATAGCCGCCGACCAGGCCGAGGTAGATCAGCCAGGTTTCCGACGTCAGCGTGTCGTGGATGCCCTGATAGATGAA